>JAFSUV010000216.1 GCA_017450425.1 Kiritimatiellia bacterium | reverse complement strand
CTGCACTGAACGAGAAGGAGCATGCCAAACTCTGGTTCAAGCACCTCGGCGGCATCGGCGACACTCCGGCCAACCTGGCCGCAGCGGCGGCGGGCGAGCACGAGGAATGGACGGAGATGTACAAGAAGTTCGCCGAGGAGGCGCGCGAAGAAGGCTTCAACGCCATCGCCGCGCAGTTCGAGGGCGTCGCGGCCATCGAAAAGCACCACGAGGAGCGCTACCGCAAGCTGCTCGAAAACATCGAGAAGGGCGAAGTCTGGGTGAAGGTCGGCGAAAACCGCTGGCAATGCCGCAACTGCGGCCACATCTACGTCGGCGAAAAGGCCCCGGAGGTGTGTCCCGTGTGCTTCCACCCCCGCGCCTACTTCCAGGTCGAAGCCGAAAACTACTGATACCGGAACCGCGGGCGTCTCGCCCGCGCTCCGGTGCCACATGCGCAGCTCCGCAGTCTGGATGTCTGCGGAGCTGCGGTTTGCTAGGCGTCGAGCCGGACAGCGGGGTCCAGCACGGCGTTGAGGATGTCGGCGGCGAGGTTCGAGAGCTGGTAAAGCACGGCCGAGAGGAGTATCACGGCCCGGAGGGTCGCGAAATCGGCCGAATGCACGGCGGCGAGTCCGACGCCGCCCAGGCCGGGTATCCCGAAAAAGCTTTCGAGCAGGATGCTGCCGGTGAAGAGAAACGGCACCGCGAGGCTGACATTCGTCACCACCGGCACGAGGCTGTTGCGGAGGACGTGGAAGACCAGGATGCGGACGGGCGAAAGTCCTTTTGCCACGGCCGCCTTCACGGAAGGGCGGCGCACTTCGTCGAGCACCACGGTGCGGTAGAAGCGGGCGTCCTGTCCGAGGCCGCTTACCACGCCTATGACGACCGGAAGCACGAGATAGGTCCAATTCTCCCACCCCCAGAGCGGGAAGATCTTCCACTTGTAGGCGAGAAACCACTGTCCGGCCGCCGCCCACACCACGTAGTTCACGCTCATCAGCGCCGTCGCGGCGCCGAGCGCCGCGCGGTCGATGAGGCCACCGGCTCTTGCCGCGCACACAAGCCCGATGAAGAGCGCGAGAAAAGTGCCGAAAACGAGGATTGGCACGGTCAGCGAGAGCGACACGAACGCGCCGTCGCGCAGCACTTCGGCCACCGGACGCCGCCACTCGATGGATTCGCCGAGGTCGCCGCGGAGGAGTTCGCCGAGCCAAGAGACGTACTGCACGGCGAGCGGGCGGTCATAGCCGTGGACATGGTCGTACTCGGCGATGGCCTCCGCCGTCGCGTTTTTGCCGAGCAATATCGCGGCCGGAGACCCGCCGACCACGCGAAACAGGAAGAACACGAGGAGCGTCACGCCGAAAAGCGTCGGCACGAGCGCCGCCACGCGCCTGAGCGCATAGCGCAGCATCGGACTGCAGGGTTTGCGTCGCATGGCAGAAGCCCCGTCGCCGCCCGTCAGCGCCGACGCCCGCGCCTCACGGCCCGATTGTGGAAAAAGCGCCTCAAGGCCGCAGCCGGGTCGGAGTCGCCTCCGAAGAACATCGAGTCCACCCGGCAGCGCCTGAAGTCCGCAGCGAGCGCTTCGCGGCGGGCGGCCGCGCCCAAAGCCCATTCGCGGCGCACGGCGGCGCTCGAAAGATCGACCCACGCCTCTTCGCCGGTCTCCGGATCCTCGAACTCCACGAGGCCGGCGGCGGGGAGTTCACGCTCGGCGGGGTCTGAAAAGGCGCAGCAAACCACGTCGTGGCGGCTCGACAGCGCCGACATCGCCTTCTGCCACCCTTCGCACTGGAAGTCCGACGCGACGAACACCACGGCGCGGCGGCGCTGCACGGCGCCGAGCCACTCGAGCGCGCCCTTGAGATCGGTGCCGCCGGCGGCGGAATCCTGCGCCGCAAGCACTTCGCGCACGATCCGCATCGCCGCGCCGCGCCCCTTGCGCGGCGGCAGAGCCTTCACTATGCGGTCGGAAAAAAGCACGAGCCCCACATCGTCGCGGTTCTGCAGCGACACGAGGGAAAGCAGACAGCAGAGCTCGGCGGCGCGCTCGGCTTTCGTGGCGCCGCCGGAGCCGAAGGATTGCGACCCGGAGACATCGACGAGAAACACGACGGTAAGCTGCCGCTCCTCGACGAAACGCTTGACCTGCGCAAAACCGGTGCGGGCCGTGACGTTCCAGTCGATGGTCCGCACGTCGTCCCCCGGCTCGTAGGCGCGTATTTCGTCGAACTCCAACCCCTGGCCCTTGAAGGACGAGCGGTAGCCGCCGGCGAGACGGTCGTCAACGAGGCGGTTCGCGAATATCCGTATGCCGCGCACGCGGCTCATCAGCTCTTTTGTGTCGTTTTCCTTCATGGTGCCTCCTTCGCGGTTTCCGGCACGAACGCGCGCACTTCGTCGATCGAACGGGCGTCGAGCACCACCATGGCAAGCCTGTCGATGCCCAGCGCGGCGCCGGCGCACTGCGGCAGCAGCCGCAGCGCGGAAAGGAACTTTTCGTCCATGGCGAACACCGTTTCGCCGAGCGCGGCCTTTTCCCGCGCGGCGGCTTCGAAGCGCGTGCGCTGCTCCGCCGCGTCAACGAGTTCCCCGAAGGCGTTCGCGATCTCCATGCCGCCGATGTATGCCTCCCAGCGCTCGGCCACGGCGCGGTCTCCGGGCGAAAGGCGGGCGAGCGAGGCCGCAGGCGCCGGGTAATCGACGAGGAACACCGCGCGGTCTTTCGGCAGACTAGGCTCCACCTTGAGCGCCATGTCCACGTCGAATCTGTCGCCATCCCAGTTTTCGACCGGATCCCAGTGCGCGAACATGCGGTACGCCTCTCGCACCGGAATGCGCTCCCATTCGCGCGAAAGGTCTATTTCGCGCCCGGCGAAGCGCACCGCGGCGTCGCCGCGCACCGCGGCCGCCGCCGCGCAGGCGAAAGCCTGGACGTCGCGCATGAGATCCCGGTAGCCGCCGCCGCGACGATACCACTCGAGCATCGTGAACTCCGGCGCATGCCTGTCGCCGCGCTCGCCGGAGCGGAAACACGCGCCGATCTGGTATATTTTCTCCATGCCGAGCGCCATGAGGCGCTTCATCTGCAACTCCGGCGACGCGCGGAGGAAGGCGCCGCCACTCGGCGGCGGAACGATGTGCGGCTCGTTGGCCGGGGCGGCGATCCGCACCGGAGTCTCCACCTCGACGAACTCCTCGCCGTCGAACCAGCGGCGGATGGCGCCGATCATCTTCGCACGCGCCTGGAGGTTGGCGGCCAAGTCGCGGGGAGTCGCCGCCGGGGAGGCGCACTCGCCGCCGCCGTCGCCGCTCCCGCCGCCGCACCCGTCCTGCGGATCGGGATACGCGAACACGGCGCCTGTCGGGCCGCGCAGGACGGTGCGGCCTCCGCCTTGCAGCACCACGCTTTCGGGCGATAGCTCGATCTTGCCGGTTTTCCCGGGCGGATCCACGCAAAAGTGCGGTATCGCCGGCCCGCTCAGGCGGGCGCGCAAACGACGCATTATCCGAAGTCCTGCATCGAGCGGCGTACGCAAATGCTCGATGCCGGCGACGAGATCAGTCTGGAAAATGTAATAGGGCCGCACCCGGTGGCGGTAGAGGGCGCGGCAGAGCGCTTCCATCGTCTCCGGGGAGTCGTTGACGCCTCGGAGCAGCACGGTCTGGTTCTGCACCGGCACGCCGCGATCGATCAGCCTCCCGCAGGCGTCCGCGGCTTCGGGGCAGAGTTCGCGCGGGTGGTTGAAGTGGCTGCTCAAAAACACGTTCGCTCCGCCGGGACGCGAAGAAAGCAACTTCACGAGCGCCGGCGTGAAGCGCTGCGGGAGCGTGGCCGGGAGGCGGGACGCCACGCGGATCGTGCGCACCGACCGCACCGCGCCCAGCGTTTCGAGGATGGCGGCGATCCTTTCGTCGGGCAGCGTGAGCGGATCGCCGCCGGAGACCAGCACGTCCTCGACCTCAGGATTCGCTTCGAGGAAGGCGGCGACGGCGCGAAGCTCGTCATCCGAAACCGCGCCGGCCGCCCCGCCGGAAAGCGACTTGCGGAAACAGTGGCGGCAAAGCGTCGCGCACGAAGAGCATGCGAGCAGCACCGCCCTGTCGCCGTAGCGCCGCACGAGGCGCGGCGCTGGCGAACACCGGTCTTCGCCGAGCGGATCGAGGGAGGCCCACGCGGCGGCGGCGAGCTCCCCGCCGTCGGGAACGCACTGGCGGAAAATCGGATCCGACTCCGAAGGTTCGCGCACAAGCGAGAGGTAATGCTCCGTCACGGCCATCGGAAAACGCCGCTCCGCCTCGCGCATCCGGGGCGTGGCGACAAAACCCGGAAAGCGCGCCTCAAGCGCGTCGAGGGAGCAGATGCGGTTTGCGAGTTGCCGCCGCCAAGCGCCGTCGCCGCCGTCCATCCGCCGCGCAACCCCCTCCACGGATCCCTACGCAGCCGCTCCAATGCGGGCGCACACCATGGTGAAAACGGACGAAAACGCGATCCCCCACGCGAACCCGGCCAAAACCTCCTTGCGGGTGTGGCCGAGCAGCTCCTTGAGCTTGGCCGCCCTGAGGCGGCGGTCCTTGCGCATCTCGTCCACGATTTCGTTGAGGACTTTGGCCTGGAGCCCTGCGGCGCGCCGCACCGTGGCGGCGTCGAACATCGTGATGATCGCGAACACCGAAGAAAGCGCCAGAACGGAGGAGTCCCACCCCTCGACAAGGCCGATCGAAGTCGCGAGCCCCGAAACCGTGGCGGAGTGCGCACTCGGCATCCCGCCCGTGGAAACGAAATAGCGGAAGTCGAACCTGCGCGTCCGCACGAAATCGGACGCGAACTTTATGGCCTGGGCGGAGCACCAGGAGAAAAACGCCGCCCACAACGGGACGTTGGAGAATACGGACAAGCCGAAAGGATGCAGGGCCATGGCGTTTCGGCGGACTTCAGGCGCGGCGGCGCACGACCGGGATCTGGGCGGCGGCGACGGACTGGCCGAGCCGCCGGGCCTTTTCGTCCGGCATGAAAATGTCGATCTTCTCCGCGAGCGCCGGGTTGATCGCCGCGAGGCCCATGCGGGCCGTTTCGAGGATGATTTCGCCGCCGAACCCGCTCGTCACGCGGCCGAGGATCATCAGGTTCGAGAAATCGTAGAACTCGCTGGACCATGCGGCGGCGTTCGCCAGATGGCGCCCGATCGAAAGATAGAACTTGAGCGCCTTGTCCTCGTGCTTCTCCATCGCTTCCTGCACGGCCTTGAGGCGCTCCGGAAGCCCCATCGCCTTCGGAAACTTCATGCCGAAGGAGAGGGTCAGATGGTTCACGGCCTGCTGCGAAAACGACATCGCCCCGACGCCGCTGTCGCCGCTCCATTCATCGACCGGCGCGCCCGGTGCCATGTCAACCGGCGCAAACGCAAGCTCGCTGATGCGCCCGGTGAGCGCACCGCCTTCGTCGATGTAGCCCGCCGCCTCGCTCGAACCCATCGCGATGCCGAGCACGCCGGACTTCTTCATGGCGATGGCGCCGGCGAGGGCGGTGACGTCGCCGTCGTTGAACACCTCGAACGGCACGCCGCGCTCGCGCTCGATGCGCTCGAAAATGCCTCGCGCGATCTCCTTCTTTTCCGGCGCCTTTTCAAGCACGGCGCGGAGGAGCGACGCCGGGCCGAGCCGTTTGCCGACGAGCGTCCCGGCCGTGGAGCCGCCGATGGCGTCCACCGCGCCGCCCAGCGCCGCCGCCGCTTCGTCGAGCCCCGCCGAGAGCTTCGAGTAGTGGTATCCGGGATCCGGCTCGTGGCGCGGATTCCACGGAAACTCCTTGGAAAAAACGACCTTGCCGCGCTTCAGCGCGGAAATCTTGAAATCGCTGGCGCCGAGGTCGAAGCCGATGCGATTGCCGTCGGTGTTGTTCTTCACCACGACCCGCCGCTCGCGGGTGCGGGGAATGCGCGAAAGCGGCAGCACTTCGGCCACGACGTCTCTTGCGTAGAGGTCCGAAAAGAACCCCACGTCGAACGCCCGCGCGCCCTTCTTCGAATACGCGGCCGCGACCGGGCGGACCAGCTCGTCCGGCCCCGCGATGCGCAGACGCCAGCCGCCGGCGCACCAGAGCGCGAACTTGGCGGATCGCTCCACGACCGCCTTGGCCTGCGCCATCGCCTTGGGGGCGATCCGCTCCGGGACCGGGATGTCGAAGCGATAGACGTTGCCGTCCTCGCGCTCCCAGGCGATGGCGACTTTGCTGCGGCTGCCGCGCGCGGCGGCGCGGAGTTCGCCGAGCGCCGCGAGCGGCGAGCGGAAAGAGCGGAGCGGATCGTATGCGGGCGGTTTTTTCATTGCGGATCGGAAGGGGTTCGTGCGCCGGAGGCGCGTGGGCCTTTTACATCAGGGTGTCGAGCATCGAGCGCGCCAGCGCGAGCTGCGAGCGGGCGCGCACGAGGTTGTGCTCCGGGTAGTCGATGTGGAAATAGTGGTCGCCGTCCAGATAATCGGCGAGGAAGCGCGAGCCGGTCTCAAGCGTGATCACGACGCCGGAGTTCGGCAGCAGCGACCGCTCGGCCGGGACGAGGAAATTGTCGGCCTGCGAGAGGAAGCCGTCGAGAAGCGCGTCGTACATGTCGCGCCGGACCACGATTTTGGACGTGTCCGGCTCGTCCTCGGGCCGGTCGCACGACATGGAGCGCATGAGGTCGCCGAAGTCGTGCAGCGAAAGGCCCGGCATGCAGGTGTCGAGGTCGATCACGCACACGGCGCGGTTGGTGGCGACGTCCATGAGCACGTTGGAGTACTTCGCGTCGTTGTGCGCGATGCGCTCCGGGATTTCGCCGCGCTCGAACGCCTCCTGCAGCTTCAGCGCCTCGGACTTGAGACTGAGGAAGCCCTCGATGTCGTCCTTCACGGCGGCGCGGCGGCCGACGGCGTCGAACTCCGCCGACTTTTCGAGGTTGGCAAAGCGCTGGCGCGTGTCGTGAAACGCGGAAATCGTCTCCCACAGCCTCGGCGACGGCAAATCGGCGAGAAGCCACTGGAAGCGCCCGAACGCGGCCGCCGCGGCGCGCGCCTCCGCCGGGGTCTTGGCGCTGAGGCGGCCTTCCGCGCGGTCGATATAGCGGTACAGGCGCCAGTACCCGACCTCGCCATCGACGCCCAGGCCGCCGTCGGCGGCGCGGATGAAGTGGATGTGGTCGCGCGTCGGATCGTCCGACCCCATGTCGAGGCTCTTGCTCCCGAGGTGCGCGGAGATGCGGAACACGTTGTCCATCACGCCCGCGTAGTTCTTGAACACGTTCTTGTTGACGCTCTGCAGCACGAAGCGGCGCTTTTCGCCGTAAACGCGGGCGTCCACGAAAAACGTGCGGTTTATGTGCCCGCCGTAGCACTCTTCGGCGCTAATGAACTCCGCGTTGGGGAGAAACGCCGCGAAGCGCTCGCGAAGGCGCGCGGCCGGAATGTCGTTGAAAGCCATTGCAAAATCCCGCTTCGGTTAGAGAAAGTTCCTGAGATAGCGCAGGTCGCCCGTGTAAAGCAGCCGCAAGTCCGTTATGCCGTGCTTGATCATGGCGATGCGCTCGACGCCCATGCCGAAGGCGTAGCCGTAGCAATCCTCGTCGTACCCGACATTGCGGAACACGCGCGTATCGACGATCCCCGCGCCGAGGATCTCGATCCAGCCGCTCTGCTTGCACACCGCGCAGCCCTTGCCCTTGCACACGTGGCACGTCAAGTCAACCTCCACCGACGGCTCGGTGAACGGGAAATAGTGCGGCCGGAAGCGCACCTTGACGGACTGCCCCATCATCTCGCGCGCGAAGTGCGACAGCGTCGATTTGAGGTCGGCGAGCGAAACCGGCGCGGTATCGACGAAAAGCCCCTCGATCTGGTGGAAATTCGCCGCGTGCGTGGCGTCCGTCGTGTCGCGCCTGTAGCAGCGCCCGGGATTGATGATGCGCACCGGAGGCTTTTTCGCGAGCATGGCGCGGATCTGCACGGGTGACGTCTGGGTGCGCAGCAGGCGCTCCGGGCCGAGCCAGAACGTGTCGCGCGCATCGCGCGAAGGGTGGTGCTTCGCGGTGTTGAGCGCGTCGAAGTTGTTGAACTCCGTCTCGATGTCCGGCCCGTCGGCCACGGTGAATCCGAGCTGCGCGAATATGCGGGTCGCCTCTTCGATCACTTCCGAGATCGGATGTATGGAACCGACGCCGCGCCAGGAGCCGGGGAGCGAGAAGTCGAACGCGTCGCGGCTCCCGCCGCCCTGCGCCGCCGCGGCCTTGCGCCCGTCGAGGGCGGCCGAGATCGCGACCCGCAGCGCGTTGAGCGCCTGGCCGAACGCCGGCTTGTCCGCCGGAGGCACGTCGCGCAGGCCTTTCATCATGGCCGGCACGAGGCCGTTGCGCCCTGCGTATTTGACGCGCAGCTGCTCCACCGCGTCTGCGGTCGAGGCGGCCGCTATCTCCGACAGCGCGGCGGTTTTGGTGGATTCTATTTCCTGTAGTGTCATGGCGGAAAAAATGCGGTGCGGGACGCTTGCGCGCCTGAGAGCGGCGCCGGGCGAACCCTTGGCGGACGATTTTACCAAAAAAGGAGGATGTTTTCCGCCGTGTTTGTGGTAGGATTCGGGGCATGGAAGCAAAGGCGGAGATTTTCGTGAAAACCGCTGGCGGCGCGTACCCGGTTTACGTGGCCCGCGGCGCGCTGGAGGCGCTGGGCGGCATCGCGGCGCAATGCGTGGCGGGGCGCACCGTCCGCATCGTCAGCGACTCCAACGTGGCGGCGCACTACCTCGCGGGCGCCGCGGATTCGCTCGCCGCGGCGGGCTTCAGGCAGAGCGCAAGCGTCATCGCCCCCGGCGAAGGGTCGAAGTGCTTCGCCGCCTTGCAGGCGCTGTGGGCGGATTTCCACGGCTGCGGCCTCACGCGCCGCGACCTCGTGGTGGCGCTCGGCGGCGGCGTAGTCGGCGATCTTGCGGGGTTCGCGGCCGCGACGTACCTGCGCTCGGTGCCGATCGTGCAGGTGCCGACTTCGCTGCTCGCGTTCGTCGATTCGTCCATCGGCGGCAAGACCGCGATCGACACGCCGTTCGGCAAGAACACCGTCGGCGCGTTCCACCAGCCGCTTGCGGTGGTGGCCGACCCGCTCGTACTCGCCACGCTGCCGCCGCGCGAAATGGCGCAGGGCATGGCGGAGGCGCTCAAGACGGCGTGCATCCTCGACGGGGATCATTTCCGGTTCATGGAGGGCTTCGCCGGGCGCAAGCCGACCGAAGAGGAGCTGACGGAGACGATCCGCTTCTCGGCGTCCGCAAAGGCCGGCGTCGTGAGCCGCGACGAAAGGGAGGGCGGCCTCAGGGCGATCCTGAACTTCGGCCACACCGTGGGGCACGCGATCGAAAAGGTTTTGGGCTACGGCACGGTGCCTCACGGCGAAGCGGTGGCCGTCGGCATGGTCGCCGCCGCGAAAATCGGCGTTTCCCTCGCGGTTACGCCGCCGGACGTTCCAGCGAGGATCGAGCGCACGCTGCGGGCGCTCGCGCTGCCGGTCCGCGTCGCGGAGCTTCCGGGCGGCGCCGGCGCGTGCAACGCCGGCGCGCTCGCCGAGGCAATGCTCTCCGACAAGAAGAAGCTCGGTGCCGAGATACATTTCGTCCTGCTCGAGGAAATCGGCCGCGCCAGGGTCGTGCCGCTCGCCCCCGCCCGCATCGCGCAGCTCCTTCCGGCCGCGCTCTAGCGGCGCGGCGCTTCCCCTCCATCCGCCGGATTTCTCCGTTTCGTTTTTTCCAACCACGCGCGCAAGCGAAAAGAGGCACCGAACAATGTCCGCCGATAAACCCGTCGTTCTCCTCGTAAACGGGCCGAATCTCGACCAGCTGGGCAAGCGCGATCCCGCGCACTACGGCTCCTTCACACTTGCCGACGTGGAGCGCGCCTTCGCGGAAAAATGCGCCGAACTCGGCGTGGAGGCCCGGTTTTTCCAATCCGGCTGCGAGGGCGAACTCTGCCATGCCGTGCACGAAGCGCGGGATTACGCCGCCGGCATCGTGATAAACGCCGGCGCCTACACGCACTACAGCTATGCGCTGCGCGACGCGATCGAGGTCGCGAAACTGCCGGCCGTCGAGGTGCACATCTCGGACATCCACTCCCGCGAGCCGTTCCGCCGCGTGTCGGTCATAAGGGACGTCTGCCGCGACCAGGTGTGCGGCCTCGGGCTGAAAAGCTACACGGAGGGGCTTGAAAGGCTCGTGAAGCGCCACATCCTCCCGGCAGCCAAGTCCGGCGGCGGCGGCGACACGGCGGAGGAGAGTTCCTCCCCGCAGGCCGTGCTCGCCGCGGCCCGCGCCGAAATCGACAGGTGCAACCTGGAGCTTGTTTCGACGCTCGAAAGGCGCTTTGAAGCATCGGTGCGCATAGCGGAGAGCAAATTCGGTTCGGGCAAGCCGGTTTACGACCCGGACCGCGAAGCGGCCGTCATCGACGCCGTGCGCCGCGCCGCCTCCGAGCCGTGCGCCGATGCCGCCGCAGCCGCGATTTCGACCGTGATGCGCCTCTCGCGCGAGCGGCAGTACGACTTCGCGATGGCGCGCGACAGGGAAAAGGCGCGCAAGGCCGCCGGCCTGCCGCCGCGCACCGACGGAAACGCCGGAAAGGGCGGAGGCGGGGTCGCCTTCGCGGGCGCCGCCGGGTCGTACGGGGAAAAGGCCGCGACGGCGCTCTTTCCGGGCGACAGGCTCGTGCCCGTGCAGTCGTTTGCCGACGCCTGCCGCTGCGTGGCGCAGGGCGAAACGCCCGTTGCGGTGCTTCCGCTCGCCAACACGACGGGCGGCCCGGTTGACATGGTTTACAGGCTTCTCAAACACGACCTGCACATCGTGCGGGCCGTGGACATCGCGATCAAGCACTGCGTCGCCGCCGTGCCCGGCGCTTCGCTCGCCGGCGTGAAAACCGTGTCGAGCCACCCGCAGGCGCTTGCGCAGTGTTCGCGCGCCATCCGCGATAACGGCTGGCAGACCTGGCAGGCGGGAAACACCGCCTTTGCGGCGGCGCAAGTCGCGAAAGCGGCCGACCCGGCCCTCGCGGCCATCTGCTCGCCGGAGGCGGCGAAGGCGAACGGGCTGGAAATACTGGCGGAAAACGTATGCGACACCGGAGTGAACGCCACCCGGTTCGTCGCCGTGGCGCGCAACCTTGCGGTTTCGCCGGACGCCTCGCGCCTGTCGCTCCTGATCTCGCTTCCGCACAGGACCGGCACGCTCGCGTCGGCGCTCGCCGTGTTTTCGGATCGCGGCCTCAACCTCTCGTCCATCTGCTCGCAGCCGATACCGGAGCGGCCGTGGGAGTACGCGTTCTTCATCGACATCGACGCCCCGGCGCTCGCCGACAACGCCGTCGCCGCCGTTTACCAGCGCCGCAGCGAACCGCCGTTCATGCGGGTCGTCGGCTGGTACGGCTGCGAACGCCGCTAGCCGCGGTCCGCGCCGCTACGTG
>JAFSUV010000012.1 GCA_017450425.1 Kiritimatiellia bacterium | reverse complement strand
TTTCCGACGTGGCGGAGCGGCTGCTCGCGTCGGACGAGTCCGCGCCGTCCGCGCTTTTTGCGCCTCCGCCGTCCGTTGACCGTCCGGGCGACCCGCTCGCCGCCGGCGTCGCGCCGCCACGTGAGCTGGACGCCCCGCCGGCCGCCCTGGATTGGCAGCCGCGCGAAGAGGTGATGATGATTTCTTCGCGTTTCGCGAACGACGACATTGCGGCGATTCCCCGGCTCGAAGTGCCGGACGCCGGGCGGATGCACGGCGCGCCGGACGTTTCGGCGCAGACCACGGTGTCCGCCGTCATGGCCGCCGTCGCGAACGGCGGAGGCGTCGCGGCCGGGTTCAAATGGATTCCCGCGCCCCCGCCGCCGGGCGAAGTGGAGACGCCGGAAGCGCTGCGCGATCCCGCCGGCGGCGGCGAAGCGGCGTCCGAACCGGTGGCGCTTTCCATCGGTGCCGCGGACGAGGAAAAGCCGGAAGCGTTTTTCGCGGAAGTCCCGGAAGAAGTGGCCCCGGCGGAGCCGATAGAGGCCGTGCTTAAGGCGGACGTGAAGGTCTATCGTCCGGGTCGCGGCGACGGCCATGCGTACTTTGAAATCGAGGTTTCGCGCAAGGGCGGCGATGTCCTGCCGCCGATTCCGCGCGACATCGTGTTTGCGCAGGACGCTTCGCGGTCGATCCCGATGCAGCGCATGGCCGCGTGCCGCGAGGCCGTCGAGAAGGCCCTCTCCGGCGGGCTGCTCAAGGAGGGGGACCGGTTTGAAATCACCGCCTTCAACACCACCAATGCGTGGGCGTTCGGCAAATCGTGGCGCGAGGTGTCCGCCGAGTCCCTGGCGCAAGCCGTCGCGTTCGCGTCGTCCATGCGGCCGGACGGCAACACGGACATCTACTCCACCATTCGCGAGGTGCTGGCGCTGCCGCGCTCGCGCTCGCGGGCGACCATCGCGGTGATGGTCTCGGACGGCAACGCCACGCAGGGCGGCGTCAGCCGCGACTCGGAGATCATCGGCGAATTTTCGCGCCTCAACGGCGGCGGCGTTTCCGTTTACACCGTCGGGGTCTCGCCCGGCTCCAACGACTATCTTCTCTCGATGCTCTCGTTTTGCAACCGCGGCGGCGCGGCGACGATCCCGAAATCGCGCTTCGCGATTCCCGACGCTTTCGGGCGGCTGCTCGCCTCCATCTCCACTCCGGTCTTGACCGGCCTCCGGTTCGTTTTCGACACGTCGTCCGGCGCGGAGGTGACGCCGGCCACGACGGAGAATCTCTATCTGGAGCGTCCGCTGCGCCTTTTCGGCCGCGTCCCCGCCGACGCCGGGAGCGTGGTTTTCCAGGTGCGCGGCGAAAACGGCGGCAAGACGTACGACATGGTGTTCGATCTGCCCCTCGGCTCTTCGCAGAGCGGTGCCGGCGATCCGGCGATCGCCAGAAATTGGGCGACTACGAGAATTTACGATTTGTTTGCCGAGCACATTCGCACCGGAGACCCGGCGGCGCTTTCGGAAATGGCGGCAATAGCGGCGGCGCACGGTGTGCAAATGCCGTTTGGCGGCAGGTTGGGGCATGACAGACGATGAACGATGTGAATGAAAACGAGTCCGGTCTCGGAGAAGAGGCTCTCGCCGCGCTGCGCGCGCGCTTCGCGCTGGACCGCTACGCAACGGAGCGCACGGGTGCGCGGATCGACCGCGTTTTGCCGCCGTCGCGGCCGGGCGACTTGGCGCGCGAAGTCGTGTGCTCGCTTTCGCTCGAAGACGGCCACCGCAATGCCACGGGCGGCGTGATGGGCGGCGTTTCGTTCACGCTGGCCGATTTCGTTTTCGCCATCGCCTCCAACGGCTTCGAGGGCGAGAGCGGCACCGTGACCGGTGCGGCGACGATCCAGTTCTGCGGCGCTCCCCGCGGCGCCCGCCTCGTCGCCACCGGCCGTCCGCTCAGGTCGGGCCGCACCGCCGCGTTTTTTGAAGTCCGGGTCGAAGACGACCTCGGCAATCTCGTTTCCGTCGTGAACCTCACCGGGTTCCGCTCTCCAAAAATACCAAAACCACCGCAAATCGCAAAACAATGAATAGCGATACCAACACGCCGGCCGCTTCCGCTCCGGCGCTTACCGCCCCGCGCGCGGCCGTCCTCGGCTTGCAGCACATGTTCGCCATGTTCGGCGCGACCGTCACCGTCCCGCTCATCACGGGCCTCGATATCGGCACCACGCTCCTCATGGCCGGCCTCGGCACGCTTCTCTTCCACCTCGTCACCGGTGGCAAGGTTCCCGCGTTCCTCGGCTCGTCGTTCGCCTTCCTCGGCGGCTACGCGGCCATCGCGCCGCGCCTTGCCGACGGCTCCGCAAACGTCGAGCTGCTCCCGTACGCATGCTTCGGCGTGGCCTGCTCCGGCCTTGTCTATCTCGTCCTTGCCGGCCTCATCAAGGCATTCGGCATCAAGCGCGTGATGCGCTGC
>JAFSUV010000001.1 GCA_017450425.1 Kiritimatiellia bacterium | reverse complement strand
GACGTTGACGTGCGGTTTGTCGCGGACGAAGTTTTCCTTGGCCATTGTGATGCCTCTTGTTTGTCTGTGTTGTTGTTGTTGTTTTGGGTGAGATCGACTTGAAGGTGGAGCCCGTAATCGGAATCGGACCGATGACCTCGTCCTTACCAAGGACGCGCTCTACCGACTGAGCTATGCGGGCGCCGGAGATGCCCCGAACGCCGTAAGACGTGCGAAACGCCCGCGAGTCTCGCATATTCCGTGGAAAAGGTCAAGCAAAAAAATTTAGCCGGCGCATCCCCCGTTTTTTGGCGCGCGTCCGCACGCGCCTCCGTTTTTCGCGCGATTGCGCGGCGGCGCATTTTTGGCTATCATTTGCGCCGTCGCGCCGCTTCGGCTTTTTTTTACCTCCGCATCCCGGAAAATTTCACTCCAGCGCCCCAAAACAAAATGAAGCCTTCCACCGGAATCTGTCTCGCCGCCGTCTGCAGCATGTCCCTTTGCCAATCCGCCTTCGCATGGGGAGGCACAACGGAGGGCACGATCAACGCCGGCGGCGCCTTGGCGTATTCCTCCTCGTCCGAGGTGGGCTCGGAGTTCGACTTCGAGGGGCATGGCGGCTATTACTTCTACGACGCATTCCTCGCGGGCGGATCGGTTTCCGTGCTGAAGAACGACGCCGTCACGACGTTCGACGTGTCGGCGCTTTGCAAATACCATTTCCTCGACACCTTCCTCGCCGACTCCGAAGGGCGCCCCTACGCCTTTTCGCCCTACGTCGGCGCGCGGCTCGGCCTGGCCCGCGGAAAGAACGACTTCGAGAGCCACACCGGCGTTCTCGCCGCCGCCCGTCTGGGCATGGACCTGTTCCTCACGCAAAACGTGGCTCTTGACGTCATGGCCGACTTCGCCGCCTGCACGAGCGAGGTTTATCCCGACAAGGCCGAGCTCAAGAAGAGCGCCGTCACGGTGAAGGTCGGCCTCGACTTCAATTTCTAGTTTTTCCATACGCTACGGATTCAGCACAAAATGAAGACATACAATATCGCGGTCATCCCCGGCGACGGCACGGGGCCCGAGGTCATCGGCGAAGGGCTCAAGGTCCTCAAGGCCGCATCGAAAAAGTTCGGTTTCGCCGTAAAGACGAAGACTTTCCCCTTCGGCGGCAAGCATTATCTCGAGACGGGCAAGCTCGTTGACGAGGCGGACGAGGCGGAACTGCGCCAGTTCGACGCGATCTACCTCGGCGCGATCGGCCTTTCGGGCGCCGGCGCGAAGAACGTCGCGCCCGGCATCCTCGAGAAGAACATCCTCCTCAAGCTCCGCTTCGATTTCGACCAATACATCAACCTCCGGCCCGTCAAGCTCTATCCCGGCGTCGCGTCCCCCATTTCCGGCGTCTCGCCCGAAACGATGGACTATGTCGTCGTGCGCGAAAACACGGGCGGCGTCTATACGGGCATGGGCGGCATCATGATGAAGGGCACGCCGCAGGAGATTGCTTCGCAGGAGTGGGTTTACAACCGTTTCCAGGTCGATCGATGCCTGCGCTACGCCTTCGAGCTCGCCAAGAAGCGCCACACGCGCAAGGCGCCGTTCCGCGGTCTCTCGGTCGAGGCGAAGGCCGCGGGCAAGACCGCGCGCCTCACGCACTGCGGCAAGACGAACGTCCTCACCAACGTGTTCGGGCTCTGGGAGCGCGCCGCGAAGGAAATGGCCGCGAAGTATCCGACGGTCGAGCTCGCGTACCGCCACGTCGATGCGATCTGCCTGCTGATGGTGCAGGACCCGGGCCAATTCGACGTGATCGTGACGGACAACATGTTCGGCGACATCATCACGGACCTTGGCGCGGCCTGCCAGGGCGGCCTCGGTGTCGCCGCCGGCGGCAACCTCAACCCCGACAAGGGCGGCGTCTCGATGTACGAGCCGATCGGCGGCACCGCGCCGGACTGGACGGGCAAGAACGGCATCAACCCCATCGCCGCAATCGGCGCGGCGGCGCTCATGATCGGCAATCTCGGCGAGACGAAGGCGGCGGAAGCGATCGAAAAGGCCATCGCCGCCACGACGCCCAAGATGAAGACGCAGCTCGCCGGCCAAATGGGCTACACCACGACGCAGGTCGGCGACCTCGTCGTCAAAGCGCTCTAGAGACCGGACATGAAGCAGATCGGAGTTGCGATACTGGGGTTCGGGACCGTCGGCGCCGGCGTTGCCAAGGGCCTTCTCGAAAACCGCGACGTGCTGCGCGAGCGCACGGGCATCGACATCGAGCTGAGGCGCGTCGCGGATCTCGACACGACGACGGATCGCGGCGTCGCGCTGCCGCCCGGGGTCCTGGGGCCGGACGCCGCGGCCGCGATCGCCGATCCCGCCGTGGACGTGGTGGTGGAGCTCATCGGCGGCACCGGCGTCGCGAAGAAGTTCGTCCGGGCCGCTCTCGAAGCGGGCAAACCCGTCGTCACGGCCAACAAGAAGCTCCTCGCCGAATGCGGCGCGGAGCTGTTCGCCCTCGCCGCCGAAAAGGGAGTTGATCTCTACTTCGGGGCGTCCGTGGGCGGCGGCATCCCGATCATCCGCGCGCTGCGCGACGGACTCGTGGGCAACCGCATCGAAACGATCTACGGCATCCTCAACGGCACCTGCAACTACATCCTTACGGAGATGGAAAAGGCCGGCAAGCCCTTCGACGAAGTGCTTGCCGACGCCCAGAAGCTTGGTTTCGCCGAGGCCGACCCGACGCTCGACGTCGATGGCTTCGACACGCTTCACAAGGCCGCGATCCTCGCCGCCCTCGCGTACGGCTTTTCGCCTGACGTCCACGCCCTGCCGGTGCAGGGCATCCGGGGCGTCGTGGGCGCGCGCGACATCGCCGAAGCCAAGGCGCTCGGCTATCGCGTGAAACTCCTCGCCGTGGTGAAGAGGGACGACGACGGGCTGGAGTTGCGCGTCGCGCCGACGCTCGTGCCGGAGAGCGGCATGCTCGGCTCCGTTTCCGGCGTTTTCAACGCGGCGATGGTCAAGAGCGACCTCGACGACTGGACGCTCTACTACGGTCGCGGCGCCGGCCGCCTCCCGACCGCTTCCACGGTCATTGGCGACATCGCCGACGTCGCCCGCGCGCTCGCCGCCGGCACGCACCGCCCGTTCGCCGTCCCCGTCTCGGCTTCGCCCGTCCGCGTGAAGAGTCTCGGCGAGAGCCGCAGCCGCTTCTACGTGCGCCTCGCGCTCAAGGACGCCCCGGGCTCGCTCGCCGCCGCCACGGCGGCGTTTGCGGCAAGCGGCGTTTCCATCCGCTCGGCCGTGCAGCGCGGCGCCGGCGAGGACGGCTTTGCGACGGTCGTCGTCCTGACGCACGAAGCGGTGCGCTCAAGCGTCGATGCGGCTCTCGGCAAAATCGCTTCTTCCGGCGTTTCGGGCGCTGCGCCCGTCTGCCTCGGCATCGAGGGGTAAACGCTGCGGATGCGCCTCGTCATCGTCGATTTCATGCCGCTCCTTTATCGCGGCCATTTCGCGATGCTGCGCAAGCCGCGCATGACCACTTGGGGCTTCAATTCTTCGGCGCTGCACTTTTTCGTTTCGTCGCTTTTCGACTTCGCGACAAAGCGCGGCGCGACCCACGTCGCGCTCGTTTCCGACTGCGGCCCGACGTTCCGGCACGAGCTATACCCGCAGTACAAGGCGCAACGCGACAAAATGCCGGAGGAAATCGCCGCGTCGATGGCGCCGGCGCGCGAGTTCGCCGCCGCCATGGGCGTCCCGGTCGTGGAAGTGCCGGGTTTCGAGGCGGACGACGTCGCCGGCTCTCTCGCGGCCCTTGCCGACGCCGCCGGCTGCGAGGCGTGGATCGTTTCGCCCGACAAGGACATGGCGCAGCTCGTCACGGAGCGCGTGAGTCTGCTGCGGCCGTCCCGCTCGCCCGGCGAAAGGGAGGATGTTTACGACCCGGCGCGCGTCCGCGCCGAATGGGGCCTTGCCGAGCCCGCGCAGATGATAGATTGGCTCGGGATGGCGGGCGACGCGGCGGACAACATCCCCGGCCTCCCCGGCATCGGGCCGAAGAAGGCGTCGGAACTTCTCGCCAAATTCGGCTCGCTGGAGGAGGTCCTCGCGCACGCCGGGGAAATCCCCGGCAAGACGGGCGAAAACATCGCGGCCAACGCCGCCATCGCCCGCCTTTCCCGCGATCTCGCGACGATTCGCCGCGACGTGCCGCTTCCGCTTTCAATCGAGGGGCTCGCATCGCGTCCGTTCGACGAAGAGGCGCTGCGGTCGCTTCTCGCGCGCTACGAGTTCGCCTCCCTGTCTTCCCGCATTTTCG
>JAFSUV010000215.1 GCA_017450425.1 Kiritimatiellia bacterium | reverse complement strand
GGGTCGCCGCGACAGGCCGCTGGTTTGGAATCCGTGGAGCGATGTGCCTAAGGTTGCCGCCGCAGCGGGCATTTGGCATAATCGTGCATGTCATGGATACTGAAAAGTCTTCTTTCACGCGGTTTCGCGGTGTTTTTTGGGGCCTCAAGCGGCTTGGTGCGCTTGTGGCGGCGGCGGCGCTCATATGGGCGTTTCTCTGCCTTGTCATCGCTGCGGCGGCGCCAAAGGCGGTCGAGGATGTCGTCCGGTTCAGGACGCTCGTCGATGTGTTCGAGCCGAAGGACGCCGACGAAGTGGTCGAAACGAACGACCGCTCGCTGGTACTCGTGCGCGGCACCACCTCTTCGCCCGACATGGTTTGCGATCCCAAGCGGCCGGACTTCGCGACAAACGCCTTGGCGCTCGTGCGAAGCGTCGAAATGTTCCAGTGGGTCGAAAAACCGGCCGAAGGCACGCCCGGAGTGCGGTACGAGGGAGCGTGGAAAGGCGAGGTCGTGGATTCTTCAAAATTCGCGGTTGCAGCCGGGCACGAGAACCCGCGCGCCATGCCTGCCGGTTGGGCGGCGCAGGAATTCCCGGCGGCGAGCGTCCGCGTCGGCGCGTATCTTGTAGTCCCGAAAGCGCGCGTCCGCGCCGCAGTCGCCGCCGCCGCCGTCAGGGCGGACTGTGCGTACGTACGCGCCGAGTCCGGCGCGTTTTTCGACGCCGCGACCGAAGCGCCCGAGGTGGGCGACTTGCGCGTCTCGTGGAGCGTGATCCCCCACGCGGAGGTTTCGATCGTGGCGGCTCAGCGCTCGGACAAAGTGCCGCGCGCGCTTGCGGCCCTGGAAAACCCGCCGAGGGCGGCGCTCATGGCGCAGGAGGGCGGCGCGGTTGCCGAAAAGCTGTTCTTGTGCGAGCAGGGCGCGAAAAGCGCTGAAGAACTCTTCGCGCCTTTCCGCAAGACCCATGCGCTGCCGGATTGGCTGCTGTGGCGCGCCCATGTTTTCGCGACGCGGTTCGTCTCCCCCTCGACGCTTGGGCAGCTTGTCGGCGGGCTCCTCGTGTCGATGGCGCTCTTCGTCCTCACGCTGTCGTTCTCCCTTCCTCTCGGCCTTGGCGTGGCGTTCGCGCGAATGAGTGCAAGTCCGGTCATCGCAGGGGCGGCACGATTCTACATTTCCGCCGTGCGCGGCACTCCGCTCATGCTGCAACTGCTGTTCGTCTATTTCGGGCCGTATTACATTTTCGGCCTTTCACTCTCGAAGTACCCGGCGTTCGTAGCGGCGGTGATCGCGTTCTCGGTGAACTACGCGGCGTATTTCGCCGAGATTTACCGCTCGGGCATCGAGAGCATCCCGATCGGCCAGCACGAGGCGGCGAAAATGCTCGGTTTCACGAAGCGGGACGCCTTCGTCCGCATCGTCCTGCCGCAGGTCGTGAAGCGCATTCTTCCGCCAGTCACGAACGAGGTGATAACGCTCGTGAAGGACACTTCGCTTGCGCAGGTCATCTCGGTGGTTGAGATGTTCACAATCGCCAAACAGCTTGGGAACGCGCAAACTTCCATCGCGCCCCTCGTCGTCGCCGGTGTTTTCTACTACATCTTCAACGGGCTGGTCGCGTTCGCGATGGAGAAGGCGGAGAAGGCGCTTTCATACTACAAATAGCCGGCAGCCGGGCGGAAGGAGGCGGGAGGCGATGCGCGCGTGCCGCAGGAGCGCCGGGACGGTGAAAGCCGCAGCGCGGGGCGTTGCCGCTGCGGCTCTCGCCCTGTTTGCCGGCGCGGCAGCCGCTTCGGACCGGTCTTCCGCATTCGAGTGGACGGCGATGGGTACGCGCATCCGCCTGACGGTTCGCGGCGACGACGCCGAGCGCGCCGGGGCGGCGATGGCCGCGGCGGCGCGGCTCGCATTGGAAAGTGTGGAATCCGAAACGAGCGCGTTCCGGGCGGAGAGTCCGCTGGCGCTTCTCCGGTGCGCTGCGGGGAGCGGCGAGTGGGTCGAAGCGGGCGGCCACTTTGCGGCCGCACTCGATTTGGCGCTCGAAACGGCAGGCGAAACCGACGGCGCGTTCAACCCGCTTGTCGCTCCGTTTCTCGAAGCGCTCGGTTTCGCCCGTCGGCCGCCGGGTGTCGCGAAGTCTGGATCGGAAGCGCCCGATGTCGCCCTGCTCGACCTAACGAAGATCGAGCGCCGTCCGGGCGCGTGCCGCCTGGCGCTGCGCGGGATGGCGCTCGACTTCGGAGGGCTTGCAAAGGGTCTTGGCGCCGATTTCGCCGCCGCCGCGGCGCGGGCTGCGGCGACGAACGAATTTCTACTCGACGCCGGCGGCACGATTGTCGGGCGCGGTGCGTGGAGAGTCGGGCTGCGCGATCCGCGCGGCGGCACCGACGCTCCGCCGCTTGCGGTCTTTCCGCTTCGCGACGGCATTGCGTGCGCCACGAGCGGAAATTACGAGCGGTTTGTCAAAAACGCCGACGGCACGGCAGTCGGCCACATATTCGACCCGCGTGCGGCAACGCCCGCGCCGGGCGGCGCCTTGCAGGTCACGGTTTTCGCTCCGACCGCCGCTCGCGCCGATGCGCTTGGCACGGCTCTTTTCGTGCTAGGCCCCGGACATTGTGCCGCCACCATCGCAAGGCACCCGGAGTGCGTCGCGCTTTTTGTGCTGCCCGCGCCCGACGGCGGCGTAAACATTGCGAGCGTTGGCGACGCCTCGAAACTCGAATTTCAAAGCGAGTGAGGCAGACGAAAATCGACACCGCGAAAAAAATTTTTGAAAAAGTGAATATAGATTCATTTTTCTCCGTCAAAGGGTCATCAACAACCCCGAATACGAGGAGAAAAGCCATGAACAACAAAATCCTGAAATACGCAACCTGCGCGGTAATAGCCGCCGCGCTTACGGTTCCTTCGGCGGCGCTTGCCGGTCCGGCGCGAGGCCCTGCGCGGCCTCCGGCACACGGCCCTGCGGCTCCGGGCCACCACCACGCCCCGCCACGCGGGCCGGCACCGCACCACCACGATCACCACCATGGCGGCGGCTCGTCGCTTGCAGCGGGAATCATCGGCACAGGCATCGGACTCGTGGTAGGCGCCGCGCTTGCGACGCCTCCGGCACCTCCTCCGCCCC
>JAFSUV010000214.1 GCA_017450425.1 Kiritimatiellia bacterium | reverse complement strand
CCGGGCGGTTCGGCCGCGCCGACGTCCCCCGGAGCGGCAAGGAGAGCCCCGCCGACGAGGTGCGCCGCGCCGTCCGTGAGGATGCCGCCGAAAGCGCCGCCGCCGAGTGCCGGAGCGGATTTTTTCACCCGTTGCGCGATGCGAGGATTTTTTCGACGATGGCGGTGGTGGAGAGGCCGGGAACCATGTCGGCCAGCACCACGCGGCCGCCCGTGCTTTCCACGATGTCGCGCCCGCTCACGTAGTGCGCCCAGTCGCTGCCCTTGACCAGCACGTCCGGCAGGATTTCGGCGATGAGATCGCGCGGTTCGTCTTCGTCGAACAGGACCACGTAATCGACGAAGCGCAGGCAGACGAGCAGCTTCGCCCTGTTTCCCTCGGAAACGACCGGCCGCGTCGCACCCTTGTTGCGGCGCACCGACGCATCGGAGTTGAGCCCGATGCACAGCGCGTCGCCCTGATCCCTCGCGAATTGCAGGTACGACACGTGCCCAGCGTGCAGTATGTCGAAGCATCCGTTTGTGAAAACGAGCGTCTTGCCTTCGCCGTGCAGCCTGTCGCGCTCGGCCCGCATCTGCGCGGCCGTGAGTATTTTCCCCTCTTTTTCTTCCGGTTTCATGCCGCGAATACTACCACAGAGCGGAGTTTCCGCGCGAACGCAAACCACACCGCGTCATGAGTCCTGCGAATCCGCCAGCCACTGCGGAAGGCGCACCGGGCGGCGCGTCTTGGCATCGACGCACGCATGGACGGTCCAGCCGCAGGCGAGCACGGCGCCGCCGCGAATCACGGCGCAGCAGACCTTGCAGCGCGCGGCCCGCGTCTCGCCGACCCACGCCGCGATGTCGAGCTCGTCGTCGTAAAACGCCGGAGAAAAGTAATCGACGTGCGCTTCCGTCACCGGCAGCATCATTCCGCCGGCTTCCATTTCGGCGTACGACGGCCCGCGCGCGCACATGAGTTCGTTGCGCGCCCGTTCGAAAAGCGTGAGGTAGTTGCCGTAATAGACGACTCCCATCATGTCGGTGTCGGCGTAGGCCACGCGATATCGGGTGTAAACCGCCGTGTCTGGAATGTCTTCTCTTTTCATTGTGGCATCGCTTTCATTGTGGCATCGCTTTTCGCCTCGTTGCGCCACCGCTTTTCGCCTCGTTGCGCCACCGCTTTTCGCCTCATTGTGCCATCGATTTGCGCCGGCGCAACCTGAATCCTCCCCGGCAAACCCCTTGCCGTAACGCCCGAAACTATACCAAATTCCACCACTCTTTCATCATTTTATCCGTGTTTTCAATTTCACATCCTCTTCAATTCCACCGGCCACCATCCACTGGGCTTCTACCATTTCATCCGTGTTTTCAAAATCGTGAAAGGTCTGTTTTCCCGCGTTTTGCTAGAATCCCGGTCTGCCGGCGCCAAGAGGTGCCGGTATCGAGACACGAAAACACCGTCGGGAGAACAAAATGGAAAGCGGAAAGAAAAACAATTTGCGGCAACTTGCGGCATGGACTGCGGCGCTTGTCATCGGCGCGGCGCTGGGCGCGATCGGGAGCGGAGCGCTGGACGGTTTCATGAATTTCGTCGCATCGGCCTACACGCGGCTTTTCCAGTTCGTCGCGGTGCCGACAATCGCGCTGGCGGTGGCGACGACGCTGGCGTCGCTCGGGGCGCGGAAAAACACGGGGCGGCTCTTCCTGCACACCATCTCGTACACGCTTTTGACCACGTTCGCCGCCGCTCTCGTGGGGCTCGGGCTGTACATCGCCATCCGCCCGGGAAATCTCCCGGCGGACATCGTGGCGCAGAACGCCGCAGCAGCGGACGCATACGTGCCGGAAACGCTCTACGGCCACATTTTGAACGCAATCCCGAACAATGCGGTGCGCCCGTTTTTCGAGGGCAACGTCCTCTCGATCCTTTTCATCGCCGCCGCTGTCGGACTCGGCCTTGCGTCGATGCCGGACAGCGATGGCAAGAGCGCGGTTTCACGGGTTCTCTTCGGCGCGCAGGAACTGCTTTTCACGCTGATCCGCGGTCTCGTGCGCGTGCTGCCGCTCGGCATCGTGGCGTTCTCCGCCCAGCTCTCGGCCCAAGTCAAGGCCGGCATGATAGTGGGGTCGCTCGGCAAATATCTCGCGGTCGTGCTGGCCGGCAACGCGGTGCAGTTCTTCATCGTGCTGCCGCTCTTCCTCGTCGTGCGCGGCATCAATCCGCTGCGCGTCCTCAAGGCCATGTCGCCGGCGGTTCTCATGGCGCTCTTCACGAAGAGCTCGGCGGCGACGCTGCCCGTCACCGTCTCGTCCGCCGAGAACAACCTGCGCGCGAAGCCGGAGGTGGCGCGTTTCGTCTGCCCCATTTGCTGCACCATCAACATGAACGGCTGCGCGGCGTTCATTCTCGTGACTTCGCTGTTCGTGATGCAGAACGGCGGCGTGGCGCTCACGGCATCGACGATGTTTGCGTGGGTGCTCATAGCCTGCATTTCCGCAATCGGCAACGCCGGCGTGCCGATGGGGTGCTACTTCCTCACGCTGTCGCTCATGGTGGGGCAGGGCATGCCGGTCGGGATCCTCGGCGTGATTCTCCCCGTCTATGCCGTCATCGACATGATCGAAACGGCGGAAAACGTCTGGTCCGATTCGTGCGTCTGCGCGATGGTTGACAAAGACCTCGGCGCGGCGGGCTGAGTCCGGCCGCGCCCGGCGGGGGAGAAGCGCCCCTTACCGCGTCGCCTTCGCAAGGAGGCGGCGCAGGAGGGCCGCGGTGTCGCGAATGTCGCGAATCTGCGCGTCGCCGCCGATTTCGCGCTCGATCGTGAGGTCGCCCGTAAAACCGCATTCGAGCAGGGCCGGGATGAACTCCGGGTAGCGCACGCACCCGGTGCCGACCTTCACTTCGGCCCCCAGGTGGCGCCCTTCGGTCGGCGGCATGCCGTCCTTGGCGTGGATGGCGCGGACATACTTGCCGAACACGCGAAGGGCGTCGAGCGGATTGCCCTTGCCGTACATGATGAGGTTCGCGGGGTCCAGGTTGATGCCGAGGTTGCCGGTCGCGATTTCCTCGATGTAGCGCAGCAGCACCACCGGCGTTTCCTGTCCGGTCTCGAACCAGAAGCCCAAACCGAGCTTTTTGCAATACTCGGCCACTTCCTGGATCGCCACGGCCACCAGCTCGAACTCCGGATCGGTCATGTTTTCAGGCAGAAAGCCGCAGTGCGTGATGACCGCCGGGGCGCCGGCCTCGGCCGCGAAGTCCGCCCAGCGCTTCAGCTCTTCGATGCGCCGCTTGCGGTAGGCGACCGGAACAAGGCCGAGCGTCACCGGGCCCCGCGTGAAGTTCCACGCGAGCGGGCCGGAGTAGCCGCCCCAGATGGCGGTGAGGCGCACGCCAAGGTCGCGGGACGCCTTCCCGAGCGCCTTGGCCGTTTCGCTTGTCGCGAGAGACATGTCCCAAGACGAAACCTGCGCGCATTTGAACCCGAAGTCGGCTACGGTTTTCAGATTTGCCGCGTCGGGACGCAAAACGCTTATCACGCCTATTTCCGGGACTGGAGCTGGTTTTTTCATCTTTGCTTTTTCGTTTGATCTTCGGTTGCGCGAAAACGCCGGGCATTGTACTCCGAACCGAACGGTTTTTCATGCGTTCGCCCCGCGGTTTTCCGCATGGCGTTTGCTTTTGCAGTTTAGAGTGGTAGAATCCCGCCGTATTCGACAATCAGCCAGTTTTTTCCGACATGACCCGCACCGACGCCGAAAAGGAGTTTTTCTCCGTGAGTCGCCACGTTTACATGTGGCCGGACGTTAACCCCCACCCCGTGACGCCGTACCAGCATGCGGTCTTGCGCCGCCAAAGCGCGCTCTTCGGCTACGTCTTCAACGACAAGCCGGCGCCGCCTGACGGCTGGACCCCGCCGCCGCGCGATGTCGAAGAAACCGTTGAAAACTGGTATCGCAACCACTATCCGACCTCGTGGAAGGAGCGCATGGAAGCGAACAACGGCCTCCTGCCGCCTTCGCCGCTCGTCGATCCCGCATAGACGCGGAGCGCGGCGCCGCCCCCTACGATTTCCGAAAAACACAATACAAGCGAAAAAAAGATGAACATCCTCGTCGTCAATTCCGGCTCTTCGTCCCTCAAATTCACCCTTTTCGAGTCCGCAAGCGAAAAGCGGCTCGCCAGCGGTCTCGTCGAAAGAATCGGCACGGACAGCGCGAACATGGTTTACAAGCGCGGCGACGGCGGCAAGCGCGAGTCTGCGGTAAGCGCCCCGGACCACGCGGCGGCGCTTTCGCTCGTGTGCGAGGCCCTGACGAGCGCCGACGGCGGGGTGCTGAAGTCCCTTTCCGACGTGCAGGCCATCGGCCACAGAGTCCTGCACGGGGCTGAGAAGTTTACCGAGTCCGTGCTCGTGACGCCGGCGGTGATGGACGAAATCCGCGCCCTCGTTCCGTTCGGGCCGCTCCACATGCCGCCGAACCTCGGCGGCATCGAGGCGTGCGAACGGATTTTCCCCGGCGTGCCAAACGTCGCGGTGTTCGACACCGCGTTCCACTCCTCCATGCCTCCGAGCGCCGCCCTCTACGCCATTCCGGAAAAGTTCCACTCCGAATTCGGCTTCCGCAAATACGGCTTCCACGGCACTTCGCACCGCTTTGTCACGCTCGCGGCGGCTGAATACCTCGGCAAAAAGCCGGAAGAGACCAATCTCGTCACCTGCCACCTCGGCAACGGCTCTTCGCTCGCCGCAGTGAAAGGCGGCAAGGTGCTCGACACCACGATGGGCCTTACGCCGCTCGCGGGCGTCGTGATGGGGACGCGCTCGGGCGACATCGATCCGGCGGTG
Organism: Kiritimatiellia bacterium; assembly: GCA_017450425.1. Classification (GTDB taxonomy): domain Bacteria; phylum Verrucomicrobiota; class Kiritimatiellia; order RFP12; family UBA3636; genus UBA3636. Next base: position 18,842 of record JAFSUV010000214.1, on the reverse strand, counting down.
GTGCTGGAACTCGTGCGCAAGGGGATGACGGCGGACGAAATCGACACGCTTCTCAACAAGAAGTCCGGTCTTCTCGGCGTCGGCGGCATCGGGTCGGGCGACATGCGCGACATCGTGTCCGCCGCCGAAAGCGGCAAAGCCGAGGCCAAACTCGCCCTCGACATGTGGGCGCATCGCATCGTGCTCTACATCGGCGGCTACTTCGCGCTCCTTGGCGGCGCCGACGCCATTGTCTTTACGGGCGGCATCGGCGAAAACGCGGCCGTCGCGCGCGACAAAATCCTCTCGCGCCTCGCCTGCATCGGCGTCGATTACGACCCAGAGGCCAACGCGACGCTCCGCGGCCCGTGCACGCTTTCGCGTCCGGGCTCCAAAACCGCCGCGATCGTGATCCCGACCGACGAAGAGCTCATGATCGCGCGCGACACTGCGGCCGTGGTCGCGGGAAAACAGTCTTAACTTTGGAGAAAGCAAGTGTTTAGCGAAGAAGACAACACCGCTCCGGGCGAAGTCGCGGACGAAGCGCCGACGGTTGATGGCGCCCCTGCGGCGGCATCGGCCGAAGACCCGGCAGAGGCGGCGGCCGGAACGTCCGCTGAAACGCCGGACTCGGCGGCGGAGCCGGGCAACGAGCCGGCGGCGGAGCCGGGCAAAGAGCCGGCCGAAGAACCGGCGGCGGAGCCGGACGACCCCGCCCTTGCCGCGGCGGTCGAAGACGCGGCGAAGTGGAAAGACCGCGCCGCGAGGATTCAGGCCGATTTCGACAACTACCGCAAGCGTCAGGCGCGCGAGCGGGAGGAGACGCTGAAGCAGGCGAATGCGGATTTGCTGCAAGAGCTTCTTCCGGTGCTCGACCAGACCGACACCGCAATCGCGGCGGTGTCGAAAGCGGCGACCGACGACACCAAGCCGTTCCTCGAAGGTTTCGAGCTCGTGCGGCGCACGTTTCTCAACGCGGTCGCGAAGTTCGGCCTGACACCGGTCGAAACGGAAACGGGAAAGCCGCTCGATCCCGAGAAGGCGGAAGCCATCTCGGTCGTGAAAACCGGCGCGGCCTCCCCCGGATGCGTGGCATTCGAGACGCGCAAGGGCTACATGCTCGGCGGCAGGCTTCTCAGGGCGGCCCAAGTCGTGGTGGAAAGCGAGGAGTAGCGCCATGGCAGCGGACGACAACGACTATTACAAGATACTCGGCGTGGAGCGCAACGCCTCCCAGGACGACATAAAGAAGGCGTACCGCAAATTCGCGATGAAGTGGCACCCCGACCGCAATCCGGGGGACAAAAGCGCCGAGGAAACCTTCAAAAAGGGTTCCGAAGCGTACGAGGTGCTGTCCGATCCGGCGAAGCGCCAGCGGTACGACCAGTTCGGGCCGGACGGGGTGAAGTCGCAGTTCGGGCCGGGCGGCTTCAATTTCGACCGCGATTTCACCCACGCGGCGGACTTGAACGACATCCTTTCCCAGATTTTCGGCAGCATGGGCGGCGGCTCGCGCCGGCGCGGAGGGGCGAGTTTCTTCGATCTTTTCACCGGCGGCATGGGCGGCGGCGAGGAGAACCCGGAAGGCCCCCAGGACGGCGCGGATCTGCGGTACGATCTGGAGATCGACCTTGAGGAGGCGCTTTTCGGCGCCACGAAGAAGATCGACTTCCAGAGCGACAAGGAGTGCCCGGACTGCCACGGCTCCGGCGCCGCCGCCGGGACGAAGCGCGAGACCTGCCGGCAGTGCGGCGGCTCCGGTTACGTCACGGCGCGCCAGGCGTTTTTCCAAATCCGCCAGCCATGCCCGGTGTGTCGCGGGGAGGGGACGATCATCCGCTCGCCGTGCCGCACGTGCTCCGGCACGGGGCGCGTGCGCGACAAGGCCGGCATTTCGCTGCACATCCCGGCGGGCGTCGAAACCGGGACCCACCTGAGGGTGGCGGGGCGCGGCGAAGGCGGCGTGCGCGGCGGCCGGCCGGGCGATTTGCACGTGGTGATACACGTCCGCGAAAACGCGCTTTTCGAGCGCAACGGCGATTCGCTGCTCGTGACGGTGCCGATCCCGCCGGATGTCGCCGCGCTCGGCGGAGACGTCGAGGTGCCGACGATCGACGGCGTGGCGAAGCTCCGGCTCGCGCCCGGCACGCAGTCCGGCAAGGTGTTCCGCCTTCGCGGCAAGGGCTGCCCGCTCATGAACGGGCGCGGGTACGGCGATTTGCTCGTGCGTGTGCAGGTCGAGGTGCCGGAGTGGCTTTCGTCCGCCCAGAAAAAGGCGCTCGAAGCGTTCCGCGCGGCGCACGAGGACCGGTCCTATCCGCAGATCAAAATCTACCGCGACAGGATGGCGGCTTTCGCAAAGGCCCGCGAAGACCGCGTTTCGTAGTTTCCCGCCTGCTTGCTGCGGCGTCTGTCGTGGTAGAATGGCGCCCATGATGCTCAAACCAACCAAACAACCGTTAGCGATGCAGCAGAAAAAGCAGTCGGCGTACGCGGCCGCCGGCGTCGATATCGACGAAATGGATCGCGGCCTTGCGAAGATAAAGGCCGACGTGAAGAGTACGAAAACGCCGGGCGTCTTGTCCGACATCGGCCGGTTCGGCGGCCTGTTCCGCTCTCCGGGGCGGGACAAGATACTCGTCGCCTCCACCGACGGCGTGGGGACGAAACTGAAGGTGGCGTTCATGGCCGGCGTCCACGACACCGTGGGCGAAGACCTCGTGAACCACTGCGTGAACGACATCCTCACGCAAGGCGCGACGCCGCTGTTTTTCCTCGACTATCTCGGCACCGCGAAGCTCGACGCCGCGGTGTTCGCGAAGGTGATAGCCGGCTTTTGCCGCGGTTGCCGCCGCAACGGCCTCGCCCTTCTCGGCGGCGAAACGGCGGAGATGCCGGGGCTGTATCCCGAAAGCGGCGAATACGACCTGTGCGGCACGATCGTGGGCGAAGTGTCGCGGCGCGACATGGTGACCGGCGAAGACATCCGCGAGGGCGACATGCTCGTGGGGCTTCCTTCCACGGGGCTCCAGACAAACGGCTACTCGCTCGCGCGCAGGCTCGTCTTCGACGTGGCCAAAAAGGGCCTCGGCGATTTCGTCCCCGGCACAAGGACGACGTTCCAGAAGGCGCTTCTTGCGGTGCACGGATCGTTCCTCAAGCCCGTGCTCGCCGTCCGCGCCGCCGGCGTCGCCATCCGCGGCATGGCGCACATAACGGGCGGAGGCCTCGTTGACAACGTGCCGCGCATGCTGCCGAAGTCCGTCGATGCCGTGTTCGACTGCCGCGCGTGGAAGACGCCGCCGGTTTTCCGCTTCTTCGAAGAGACCGGGAAAATCGACAAGCTCGAGATGTACCGCGTCTTCAACATGGGCATCGGCTACGTGCTGTGCGTTCGCCCGAAAGATCTCGCGCGCACCATGGCGGCGCTCGAAAGCGCGAAGGCGCATCCCGTCGTCGTCGGCGAAATCGCGGGCGGCAAAGGGCGCACGCGGCTGGAGAACCTCGCCTGAAGGCGCCGGCGCCGCACCCGCTCCGCCACGGATTCCGGACAAACGCTCCCGACATGCGCAAACGGCGTTCGCTTCCACCCGGTTTCAATCCCGACGCCTGGCTCGCGAGGCGCGAGTTCTGGCGGGTTTCGGCGCACCGCCCGCCGCCGCCGTTCAAGATCCCGGAAGCGGTGGGCAAGGCGGCGGAGCGCATTTTCCGCTCCTGCGGCCTGCCCGTCGAGGACGCCCTTGCGGCGCGCATCGAAGAGGTCTGGCCGGGCGTGGTGGGGCCGGACGGCGCCCGGCGGTCGCGTCCCGGCGCCGTGGAGAACGGCGTCCTCACGGTGCTGGCGGCGAGTTCGGCATGGTTTGCTGAACTGAGGCGCACCGCGCACTCGGCGCTGCTGCCGAAGTTGCGCGACGCGCTGCGCCGCGGCGACGAAGACGGCCCGTGCGGCGTGTCGTCCATACGCGTAAAACTCGATCCGGGGGCGTTTGAATGGTGATGCCGCGCACAAACGATTCCGTGGTCGAGGCGTTCAGCCCCGCCAACGGCATCAGGTTCGTCTATTCGGACGTGACGGGCGTGGCCCGGCGTCTCGTGGCCGGGCATGGCGTGAGCGCCGCCGCCGCGCCCGCGTTCGGGCGGGTTCTCGCGTGCGCGGCGCTGATGCAGGTCGATTTCATCGACGACGACGAGACGCTCGTCGTATCCATCGATGTCGGCGGCAGGTTCGGCGGCTTCACCATCGAGTTCGACGGCTGCGGCTACCTGCGCGGCGCGCCGTTCGAAACGCGCCCGGACACCATCGTGAACCCCGCAGGGGGCGACGCCGACGACTTTTTCGGGTTCGGCGCGAGGGTCAAGGCCACGCGCATGAAGCGCGAAGACGGCGCGATCCGGTCCCAGATGACCATGGAGACGAAGCCCGACCGCAGCGCCGCGCCCGAAACGCTCTTTTCGGAAATTCTCTCCTCGGCGATCCCGTCCAGGATTTGCACCAGCGCGTCCGCATGGATCGGAGTGCCGGAGCGCGTGCGGGCCCTTGCGGTGCAGCGCGTGCCGGGCGGCTCGGAGCAGGTTTTCGGCCGCATCTGCGGCCTTGTTGACGACGGCACCCTCGCCGAGCAGCTCTCTTCCGACCCGACGCTCGACGCCATGCGCGACGTACTCGATTTGCCGGATCTCTTTTCCGGCCCAACGCGGGCGGTGGATTTCGGCTGCACGTGCTCGGAAGAGAAAATCCTCGCCGCGTGGGCGGGGTTGCCGCCGCAGGAGATCATCGGCTTCGTCCGCGCCGGGAGGCCGCGTCTCTTCAGATGCCACCTTTGCGGAAGGGTTTGGGAAATTCCGCTGGGAAAAATCGTCGCCGCGGCGAAGGAGGCCGCCGAGTCGAACCAATGAAACAGATGTTTCTTCCGTCGCTCCTTGCGGCAGACCTTGGAAATCTCGCCTTCGAGATACGCCGCGCCGAGGCCGCCGGCGTCGATGCGATGCACATCGACGTGATGGACGGCGTCTTCGTGCCGAACATCTCCTACGGCCCGGCGGCCGTCGCGCTTTGCCGCAAGGTGGCGCCGGCGCTGCCGCGCAATGTGCATCTCATGCTCGAAGACCCGGCGCGGCACGTGGAGGCGTTCGCCAAGGCCGGCGCGACGACGATACTGGTGCACGCCGAGTCGCGGTGCGATGTCGGCGCCACGCTGCGGCGCATCCGCGCGCTCGGATGCAGGGCCGGACTCGTCCTCAACCCCGACACTCCGGTTTCGTCCGCGCTCGAAAGGCTCGCGGAGTGCGACGAAATCCTGCGCATGACGGTGTATCCCGGGTTCGGCGGCCAGAAGTTCATCGGGCGCGCCGTGGAGGGCCTTGGCGCCATTCGCGCCGCCGCGCCGGAACTCGTGGTCATGGTGGACGGCGGCATAACGGACGAAACGGCTCCGATCGCCGCCGCCGCCGGGGCCAACGCCTTCGTGGCCGGCTCGTACCTCTTCGGCGCGCCGTCGTTCGAGGAGGCGCTGCGCCGCCTCAAGGAGTCGTGCGCGCCGAAGGGGACCGAGCCTTGACGGAAGCCCTGTCCGACTGGCTGGCGCCGCCGCGGGTGCAGGAGGTCCTTGCCGTGCTGCGCGCGTTTTTTCTCGCGGCGGTGGCGCTGCTCGTCTTCAGGGCGGTGTTCCATTTCGCGCCGTACCGCATCGGCCACAGGACGCGTCTTCTGCTGTTTCCGGCGATTTTCTGCGCGGCGCTTTGCGCCATCCTCGCGGCGCAGACCCGCTGGCAGGTGTTCGGCCACACGGATCGCAGGTTCGTACGCTTCATGGAGGCCCACGATCCGCGCCCGGACGCCGCCGCGAAAAAACTCGTGCGCGGCGAAATACTCGACCGGGCGGGGCGGCGGCTGGCGTTCACCGACTCCGACGGGTCCGGGCGGCGCGTTTACCCGTGCGGCGAAGCGACCGCGCATGTCGTCGGCTTCAGACACCCGGCGGAGGGCCTTACCGGCATCGAGGGCGCGGCGGACGACATCCTGTCCGGCTACAGGGCGCTAAAGACGGCCGAGGACTTCCGCGCGGCGGCGATCGAGACCGCGACCCGCGGCCACCACGTGGGCACCAACGTCACGCTCTGCATCGACGCGAGGCTGCAACTGCGCGCGGCAGCCGCCCTTGCCGGAAGACGGGGCGCCGCGGTCGCGCTCGACCCGCGCAGCGGCGACGTGCTGCTCCTCGCGTCGTCGCCGTCGTTCGATCCAAACGAGTTCAACCGGCGGCTCAATTCCGACCCTTCGCTGCCGCTGTTCAACCGCGCCTTGCGCGGCCTCTATCCGAGCGGGTCCACCTTCAAGACCGCGATAGCGGGCCTCATGGTCGATTGCAACGTGCCGCTGCAGCTGGACTGCCCGGCGGACGGCTTCCGCGTTTCTCCGAAGGCGCGCCCGATACGCGACCACGAGTTCTACTCCTGGCAGAAGCGCGGGCTTGCGTGGCCGGGGTTCGGCAGGATCGGGCTCGATGTCGCGCTCGCGAAGTCTTCCAACGTGTATTTCGCGCAGGGCGGCGTGATGTGCGGCACGGAGGCGTTCAACGCGCTCTCGGAGCGTCTTGCCTGCAACGACGGCATCGTGGTGTGGTCGAACGGCGAGCGCCGCGTAAGCTCGGTCGCCGGCACCGTGCCGAAGCTCGGAAGGGCGGAAAGGCGCGAACTCTCGCAGCTCTCGATCGGCCAGGGGCGGCTGCAACTCACCCCGCTCCATCTGGCGCTGCTGGTTTCGTCGATCGCAAACGGCGGCGTGGCCATGGCGCCGCGCCTTTCGCCGGAAATGCCCGTGCGGGAGCTCTCGCGGCCGTTTTCGCAGCGGGCCGCGAGGCGGGTCGCCGCCGCGATGCGCGCCGTGGTGCAAAGCGGCACCGCCCGCAAGATCGAGATTTCCGGGCTTGACATCGGCGCCAAGACCGGCACGGCGCAGAATCCGCACGGCGACGACCATGCGTGGTTCGTCTGCTTCGCGGGCCGCGAGGGCGGCGAAGCGCAGATCGCCGTGGCCGTCGTCGTGGAAAACGCGGGGTTCGGCTCCGCCGCCGCGCTCCCGGTGGCGCGGGCCGTCCTCGAAGAGTATTTCGGCGCGGGCGCGCAGGCCGGCGCGGGGGAGGGGTAGCGGTGTTCGCGTTTGTCGTGTTGCTGCCGCTCGCGGTTTTTCTTCCGCTGCACCTGTCGGTCATCGCAGTGCGGCTCGCCAACGCTCCGGCGCTCGGCTGGCCGGAACTCGCGCCGGCCGCGCTTTTCACGGTCGTCCTTCTGGTCGTGTGGGCCGAGCTGGCTTTTTCGCGCTATTCCGGCTCGCCCGCCCTGCCTTGCGCCGCGATGGCGCTGCTCGGCGTCGGCATCGCCGTGCAATACCGCATCGGCACCTTCAGGACGGTCGAGCTGCAGTCGCCGTCGCAGGCCGCGCTGCCGCTCGGCGTCGTTGCCATGCTTGCCGCGCATCTGGCGTTCCGGCGCGGGCGGCTCGGCGTGCTGGAGCGCTTCTGGGCGGTTTTTCTCGGACTTGCGGTGGCGGTGGTCGCCGGCGTCATCGTGGCCGGCCGGGCGTTCCGCGGCGCGATATACCTGCCGGGCGGGATGAACCCGGTCGAGATCGTCAAGCCCCTGCTCGTGCTGTTCGTCGCCGCGCTCCTTTCCGGGCACCGCAAGCTCCTGAGGCGCGGTTTTCTCGGCATCCCGCTGCCGCCGCTCAACATCATCGTCACGGTGGCGCTCTTCTGGGCGCCTCCGGTGCTGCTGCTGGTGGCGCAGGGCGACCTTGGGATGTTTGCGCTCTCCAACGCCGTCCTGCTCGTAATGCTGGCCGCCACGACGGGCCGCTCGCTCTACATGACGGGCGGCCTCGCCGCCCTTGTCGCCGCCGCGCGCTTCGCCATACCGCTCACGGCGCGCGGCCGCGCAAGGCTGGCCGCCTGGCAGGATCCGTTTTCCGTGGCCATGAAAAACGGCTGGCAGCCCCTTCAAGCGCTTGTCGCCCTGTATTCGGGCGGAATCTGGGGAACCGGTTTCGGCGCCGGGTCTCCGCGCGCGGTTCCGATCGTGGAGTCCGATTTCGCCTACGTGATAATCGGCGAAGAGCTGGGTCTCGCCGGCTGCATCGCCATAGCCGCGCTATACGCGGTCGTGGTGTTTTCCGGCATGCGGATCGCCGCGCGCGCCCGCAACGCCTACGCTTCGTGCGTCGCGGTCGGCCTCTCCGCGTCGCTCGGTTTGCAGACGCTGCTCAACATCGGAGGGTGCTCCAAGGCGATTCCGCTCACCGGGATTCCGCTGCCGTTCCTTTCGCACGGCGGATCGTCGCTCGCGACGACGCTTCTCATGGTCGGCCTCCTGCTCGCCGTATCGGACGAAGACCCGCCCCTCGAAGCGCGGCGCTACGCTACGGCAGGAGCAGGAACGCGGGCGTGAGGAACGCCCCGATCGCGGCGCCGGCCGCGTTGTGCGCCGCGTCGTCCCACGAGGCCGAGCGGTTCACGAGCGGCGTCGATTGCGCGATTTCCAGCAGTCCGCCGAGCGCCGCAAACGCGGCGAACACCGCGACTCGCAGCGCGATGCGCACTTTTGCGCGGCGGACAAACGCCTCGAGAAACAGGGCGCCGAGCGCGAGGTAGGAAAGAAGGTGGAAGTCGTGATCCTTCGACTGGATTTCCTTCGAAAACGTCGCATGTACGTTTTCGCCCGGCATCAGCGAGAGGAAGAGCACAGCGGCCAGCGCCAGAAAAAACAGCACCCTGAATGCGACTCTGGCGCAGCTGATCCGGGCCTCGCGGCGGTTCGGTTCGTCCATGGTCGCCTCCCGGTCAGTTTTGCCGCTTTGAAAGCACCGCCGAAAGCGCGAGGCACGCGACGACCGGCGCCACGACGATCCAATGCGCGTGGAAAGCCGGATTTTTCGCGAGCGACTCGCCGGTGATGCAGAAGAAGTAGAACGCCCCGGCCACCGCGAGCGACAGCGCGAGCCCGGCGGAGGACTCGCGCCGGTGGCTCTGTATCCCGAGCGGGATGCCCACGAGGACGAAACACGTGCACGCCGCGGCGAGCGTCGCCCGGACTGCTATTTCGGCCTTTGCGCGCGATATGTCGCGCGCGCCGGCTTCGTCCGCCGGCGGGTGGAAGCGCGCCACGGCCACGTCGCGCGCGAGTTCCCAGGTGTGCTGGTCCTTGGTGCGCCGCTTGATCGGCTCCGTGCGCCCGGCGCTGGCGCGAGCGGCAGGATCGTCCGCCCCGGCGCCGGTGCCGGAAATCGCCGACAGCGGCAGCGACCATGTGGCCGCCCGCATGATGCCGGGTCTGTCTTCGCGGATCGGATCGATCGTGACGTCCTCCATCTCGAGAGAGGCCACCCCTGCGGCGTTTGTCGCCACGATGGCCGAAGACGCCCGTATTTCCCTGAGGGCGCCGCTCTCCAGCGTTTCGTTCACCCGCAGGTCGAGGAGCGTCCCGGCGTTGCGGCGCGAGACGTAGATTTCGTATTTTCCCGCGCTTGTCCACGACCCCGGCTCCAGGAGGGCGGTTATGTCCGTGAACTTGAACTTGTGCCGGCGCTCCGACCGCAACATCGCCGCCTCCGGCGAAACGTTGCCGTTTATCCAGACGCACACCGCCGAGAGGAACAGCGAGAGCAGCACCGGAGTGCGCATGATCTTCACGAGCGGAACGCCGCATGCCCGCATGGCGGAGATTTCGCTGTCCGACGACAGGCGCGAAAAGACGAGCAGCGACGCCACGAGCGACGCCACCGGCACCGAGTACGAGAGCGTCCCCGGAAGGTTGCGCAGGAGAAACTCGGCCACAAGCGCCGGCGACATTCCGCGCGCGATGTACTTCATCGAGCCGAAAAGCAGCCCGACCGTCATCACGAACGACAGCACCGCCACGGCCGCGGCGAACGTGACGAGGAAGTTGGAAAGGATGTACCGGTGCAGCGTTTTCATCCAGTTCTCCCTGCCGCGCGAAGCGGCTCAGAAAAACGACCGGGCCAGCGCGAGAGCGCCCTGCTTCCACGGGACTCTGTGCGACACCCCGCTCTTGCCCTCGAATTCCTTCAGGTGCCCGATGTACCATTCGTAGTTGCGGACGAGCGCTTCGGCGTTGGAGAACTTCGGGGAGAATCCGAGTTTGGCGGCCGCCTTATCGACGGACACGAAGGAATCGGTGCACGCGGTTTCGTAAACCCACATGTACAGGGGCGAAAGGTGCAGTTTTTCAAGTACGCGCAGCGTGAAAATCGCCGGCTTGGCCGGAAGCCCGATTATGCGCTTGCCGAATCCGGCCCGGTCGAGCACCGCCTGCCAATCTTCGCGCATCGTCGCATAGCGCGTCGCGCCGATGTTGAACACGTCGTCCACCGTTTCGCGCGGCAGGGTGGCGCACGCGATTATCGCGTCGCACAAGTCCGCGACGTCCAGCAGCTGGTAGCGGTTCGAGCCGTCGCCGATCATCGGGAAGTGGTGGCCGCGCCGCGCCCAGTCGTAGAACAGCGCGAACACGCCCAGCCGCTCCGGTCCGATGACGGACTGCGGCCTTATCACGGGGATGCACAGCCCGCGATTGCGGAACTCCGGCACGAGCGCCGTCTCGACCTCGACCTTGCACTTGCCGTAGGGGCCGACGCCGTCCATTCTGTCCGTCTCGAACAGCGGGTGGTGGTCCGGGATGCCGTAAACCGCCGTGGAGGAGATGTAGATGCAGCGCGCGACGCCGTTTTCGAGGCAAGCCTCGAAAACGTTGCGCGTGCCGTCAACGTCGGTGCTCCGGATCTCCTCCTCCGAATACAGCGGCAGGGCGGCGGCGCAGTGCACCACGGTGTCGTAGCCCTTCATCGCGTCCCGCAGCGCCGCGTAGTCGCGCACGTCGTTGCGGAACACCGTGAAATCCGCGGCGTCCGGATATTCAAACTGCGCTATGTCGTACGACGCCGCGCCATCCACCCCGTGCGCGCGCAGGGCCCTGAGGAGGTTGATGCCGAGAAAGCCGGCTCCGCCGGTCACGAAAACTTTCATTTCCAGATCCTTTCGCTCGTTGTCGTGTGAGTCCCAAGTTCCAGCGGGTCATTTCCCGAAAACAAACCGCGCGGCACCGACTGCGGCCGCGACGAGAACGAAAAACGCGGCGAGGGCGTTGCATTCGCGTTGCGTCGGCATGAACGCGGAGCGCAGAAACGCGCGCAACCCTGCGGCCGATTTCCGGGCTTCGCCCCCGATCCGCCGCAGCGATGCCATGGCGAGCGGCAAACCCGCGACCCGGCGCTACGGCGCCGGCGCGTCGCCCTTCTTTTCGCTCGAAGGCGGCGCGAACATCTCGGCCGCCGACGCCGCCACTTCGCGCAGCGTCGCCAGCGCGAGTTCGCTCTCGCGCACAGCCTTGGCCATCGAGGCGCGGAACGGCGCCGCGACCTGTTCGCGGCGCTTTGCGGCCTTGCGCAGGATGTCCCGCTCCGCTATGGCGGCCGCAAGTTGCGACGCAAGCTCGTCCGACTGCTTCAGCGCCTTCGCGAGCGCCTGCCGTGTCTGGAGAAGCTGCGCCGAGAGCTGCTCCGGCGTGGCGTCGAAATCCTCTATTTCCATCCCTTCCGGGATCGGCACCGTGACGGGCTCGCCGCACTGCGTGCAGCGGATCACGAGGCCGGCACCGCGCTGGTCGATCGAAAGGGACTTGGAACAATGCGGACACTCGAAGACGATGTCCGTTTCCGGAATGTCTTCGGTGTCGATTTCTTCGCTTTGCACGAAGCCCCCCGCAGGGGCTCCTGGATCTTCTTTCGGGGAAGGAGGAATTGGGGAGGCTTCGGACATGTCGTCAACCTTTCAGTTCGCCGCCGGAGCGGGTTTGCGGGCAGGAGCCTTGACGACGCGACCGGACTTGATGCAGGCGGCGCAGGCGTAGATCGTCTTCGGAGCGCCGTCCACGAGAGCGTGGACGCGATGGAGGTTGGGAAGGAACCGGCGCGGCGTCACGGCCGTCGTGTGCAAGCCGATGCCGCCCTTGACCTTTGCGAGACCGTGGCGGACGATGTGGTTGCCGGTTTGCGGCGCCTTGCCGCAGATGGAACAGATGCGGGACATAGTTGTTAATCTCCTGAAAAACGCGGTTAGTATATGGATGGAGGGGGTCGAAATCAAGAAAAAACGCCAAATTTCCGGAAAATGCATTTTTTGCTTGCATTTCTCCCCGGCGTTTGCTATCCTGCCCACCCGTTGCCGCGCACGAAACCGTGCAAAGCAGCATCCGTGCGCCTCTCGCCCAATTGGATCAGAGCACCTGACTACGGATCAGGAGGTTGCAGGTTCGAACCCTGCGAGGCGCACCACCCCATTGCGGGGTAGAGCAACCCGGTAGCTCGTCAGGCTCATAACCTGGAAGTTGGATGTTCAAATCATCCCCCCGCAACCATTTCCCGGAAAACCGCTTCCAGTCTAGCCTGGAAGCGGTTTTTCATTTTTCGCTGTTGCGCCGGGTGCCGGTTCTGTGGATAATCGCGGGCGTTTCATGCAATGGGGGCTTCTTCGATGCAGAAAGTGAAAATTTTGGCGGTGGCGGCGTTTTTTGCCGCATTTTGCTCCGAGGCGGAGCTCTACAGGCAGTTTTGGCTCACCGAAGCGGTTTCGGGCGTGACCGTGGGGCCGATCACCGCCCGTCCGGGCAACAAGTTCGAGTGCGGTGGCGCCGAGTGGCTGATTTTGAAGACGGCTAAGGAGGGGGAAATCGATTTCGCCGATGTGGCGACGCTTACGCCCCAGGGGCCGTACGACCTCGTGGAACAGCGCCTCATCGACCTCGGGCCGAAGGCGTACGTCTTCGTGAAAGTCTCGGATTTCGACGGCGACGACCCGACGGCCAACCGCTCCGTCGTGTCGCAGGCATTGCGCGAAAAGGCGCCGCACGCCGGTTCCGGCAGCCACGAGTGGAGCGGCGAATTGCCGGAGCGGTGGGTTCTGGGTCCGCTGCCAAGCACGAATCCCGGCGCGCACAAGCAATATGCAGAGGCGTGGTCGATGCAGGAACTGGTTCTTCCGCCATCGGCGTCGTTTTTCATCGAGCCGAAGCGCTCCGTCCAGTACGATTGGCAGCTCGGCGGCTTGCAGGGCGGCAGCAAGAAGGCGCTGGATTCATGCCGTTTCGGGGCAAAGGGCGAGTGGCGCGGCCTTTCGGCGGAAGCCGGGTTGACATTCGGCGCGGAAACGTCCGGGTCGGTCGTGTCGGATTCCGTGTCGCTGTCGAACCTTAAATTCGGCGGCGGCGACGGGTTTTTCGCGGCCGTTGGCTACGACTGGCGGTTCAAAATCGACGGCGGGTGGAGCGCCTCCGTCGGCGCAAGGGCGTCGTTCGAGCGCATTTCCGGCGATGTTTCGGCCCGCACCACGAGCCGCCAGACGACGAGCGAGGTCGATTCCACGGGGGCGACGAATACCGTGTCCTCCTATCGCTACGGCGACTGGTCGAGCGGCGCCACGCTTTCGGACGTGCGCCTCGCCGCCGCGGCGGCGATCCGCTACGACGAATGGTATTGGGGCGTGCTCGCCGAGTTCGCCATCGATTGCGTGAGCGACACTTCGCTTTCCGTCGATGTTCCGGTCCTCGACGCAAAATACTCTCTCGAAGCCGACCGGTCGCAACCTGTCGGACTCAAACTCGGCGGGTGGTACTCGCCGGACGACAATTGGCTGCTGGAGGCGTCTCTTGTCGTCGGTACGGAGACCACTCTCCGCCTGGCCGCCGGCTGGTATTTCTAGGCCGCGTTTGCGGTTAGACGGCTGCGGCGCACGCGGCGCGCAGCGCTTCTACGGCGCGGGCGAAGTTTTCGACCCGATCCGGGCCTTCCGGCGGCATCGAGCCTTCGATGGACATCCTGCCGTCGTAGCCGATGCGCGAAAGGGCGCGGAAAAACGGCGTGAAATCGCACTCTTCCATGCCGGGAGACAGGCGTCTCGCCGCCGTGGCGACGTGCGCATGCAGGAAGCAGTCTTTGGCCGCGATTATCGTCTGGTCCGTTTCCCCGTTTTGCGACCAGTGGTAGAAATCGGCGAGCGCGCCGATTGCCGGCGACCCGGTGGCGGCGGCGAAGCGCGCGGCTTCGTCAACCGTGTTTACGAGGTTGCACTCGGCATGGCGGAGAGGTTCGATCGCGATTTTCACGCCGCTATCGACGGCGACCGGACCAAGTCTGCGCAGAAGGTCGGAGAATTGCTCTTCGGCCTTTTCGCGCGGCCAGCCTTCGGGAATCTTGCGCGCCCATCCGGAGCCGAAGACGCAAATCGACACCCCGACTTTGGCAAGGCGGTGGAGGACTTCGTCGGCGTATTCGACGACCCTGTCGTGATCGGCGTCCTTTCCTATGCAGACCAGTCCGTTGATCAGAAAGCCGTTTACGGACTGCACCGGCAGGCCGCCGCGCTCGATTTTCGCGACGGCATCCTCGAACTCGGCCTCGGACTTGCCGGGCTGCGTGACAGTCGGGGCCCAGCCTTCGACATATTCGAAGCCGGCCTTGCGGGCATCGGCGATCTGGGCCGGATCGGAGGAGCAGATTCCGTATTTCATGGTCTGGAAAGTGTGCCGTAGGTGGATTTGGACAGGGTGGCGGACGTATCGCGATTTGCGGGAAAAACGGCAGGCGGAAAAGCGTTAAAGCGCTAGCAGACCTCGAAAGCGAACGTGCGCGCGACGGGCGCGCCCCAGGTCGCGAGCGGGACGAGCCGGACTGCCGCCGTGCGGCAGCGGAGCGGGAGGCGAACAAGGCGCTGGTGGTTGTTTTCGACGAGAACTTCGGTTTTCCACGTTCCGCCGCTTCCGAGGCTTTCGATGCGGAAGGCGCGCACGAGCGAGGCCGGTACTGCGCGCGGCTTGTCTCCGAGCGCCCTGTAGTACCGCCCCTGGCTGCACCCGTCGTTGCCGCCGAAGGCGCGGTCGAACTCGCGGCGGTTGAGATCGCTGTCGAAAACGATGCGGGCCCGGGAAAGCGGCGCTTCGGCCTCGAAGCGGTATTCGGCGGCGACACCGGGCGCGCAAGACCAGGCGTGCGGGCCGTCGTCCCAGTCGCGATCCATGCCGTCGCGGAGGCGTTCTACGCCTTCGCCGCCCGTGGCGGAGAGCGCGGCGGCGGCGCACGGCCCGCGCATTTCGCGGCGCAAGCCGGGCAGGAAGCAGTCGTCGTCCATGAGAGAGGCTTGCAACTCGGCGATGCGCGAGGCGCCGACGCCCCGGGCGTCGAGTCCGTCGCGCGCGGCGTTCGCAGCCGCCGTGCCGACGGCCGGGCCCTCGAGGGCGCAGGGGGCCATGACGCGCGCAGCGCTCATCGCCACGTGCGAGCAGCTGATGTCGCGCCCCGCGCAGAAGAGATTCGGGACGTTCCGCGAATACAGGCACCGGTACGGGATCGCAAACGGGCTCGGACAGTCCGTGTATTTCGTGCCCGGACCGTCGTGGTAGAAGCCTTTCGGGTAGTGGTTGTCGATCTTCCAACCGCCGTAGGCGACGATGTCGGTAAACGACGCTCCGCCGCTTTGCACGTCGCCCTGCACGAGGATGTGGTCGCCGACGTAGCGGCGGCTCTCGCGCTTGCCAGGCAGTGCGCCGACCCACTCGAGACCGAAGTTGCGCAGTTTTTCGCGGATGGGGGAGTGGTTTTTCGCCCAGTCCCAAACGCCGTATGCGATGCGCAGCAGTTCGTCGCGATGCATTTCGGCGTTGCGGATGGAATCGTCGGCGCCGCCGACTTCGATCCACCACATGTTGGTGCGCGTGGGATCGACGAGCCTGTTTTCCACCCAGTGCCGTTCGCCGGGAGCGGAAAAGTCGTGCGCCCACGGCGGCGGGACGAAATCCACCGGGCCGGCGAATTCCATCGTTTGGAACAAAATGGAATTGCCCATCGTGCAGCGGTCGGCCACGGCGGGCGCTTCGCTCTCGCCGAATTCGGCGCTTGCTTCGCGGCCGATGCGGAACTCTGCGCCGGAAAGCGGCGCGAGAACGGCATCGCCCGAGCAGTCGGCGAAAAGCGGAGCCTCGATCTCGATCCACTTCTGGGTCGTCCCCTGCCAGGCGCGGACGGAGCGCAAAAGCGCACCGTCCATCGTGCAGGAGCAGACTCCGGCGTTCATGACGAGCATGAGATTCGGCTCCCGCGCGGCAATTCCCCAAAGCAGAGAATCGAATACGCTCCAGCACGATCCGGCGTTGTAGCGCAGGTTTTCGAGTTGTATTTCTTCGAGGATTCCGGTTTCGCGCCTGTTCGGGCCGTGGGCGCCGCAGATGTGCATGCGCACTTCCGAGGAGGCGTTGCCGCCAAGCACCGGCCGGTCTTGCACGAGCACGGTTTTGGCGCCGCGGCGCGCGGCGGCAAGCGCCGCGCAAAGACCCGCCACGCCTCCGCCGACTACGCAAAAATCGGCGCATGTCCTTTCCGTTGGAAAACCCTGCGGTAATCTGTTCTGCATGATTTGGCGCTTTCCGTGTCGTACACGCGGGCAATTATTCCAAAAGCATCGCTTTTGCGCAACCGTTCCGCTCGGTAGGCTTATCCTCCGTTTTTGAGCGATAGTCGCGCACTTGGCAGTCTTGCATTTCAACCGTGTTTTCAATTTCATCACACAGAGGCGCAGAGGAGGCCTTTTTGTCACGCAGAGGCGCAGAGGAGGCCTTTTTGCCACGCAGAGGCGCAGCAGAGGAGGCAGAGGCGCAGAGTTTAACCATCTCCTCGCGACATCCCGATCAAGGCGGCGCCGCCGCCGCCGAAATCCCCGAGCGATATCCCGATATCCCGACATCCCGCAATTCCGGCGCCCTTTTTCTCCCGGCTCTCGGACGTGTGCGGACGCGCCGTGGGCGCATCCCTACCAGCCACTTCCGGTAGGGGCGTTTCCACGAAACGCCCGTTTGCGGGCACCAGAGGTGGCGGGGAGGTGGTGTGCCTTTGCGCCCGAGAGTCGGGGAGAATCGACGAGAATCGTTGAGAATCGAGGGGCTTGCTTGTGCATGAGTTCTCTAATTCCGGGGGATAAGCCTCTCGAAAAAAACAATCTGCGCTCCCGGACTCGCTATCGCAGGGTCGCGTGTGCTGTCGGGCCGGCGGCTTCGAGGCTGGGTTCTTCGCCGCGTTCCGCCCAGCGCAGGAGCGCGTCCAGCGGGCGCACGAGGCGTTGCAACCCCGGACCGCCGGTGTGGGTGCGTCCCGGCAGGAGGCAGAGTCTGAGGGATCGGCGAAGGGTTTCCCCGCCGTTTTCGCCAAGCCGCGCGACCGCCTTTTCGTACCAGTCCAGAATATCCGGGCACGGAGTGCAGGCGTCCATGGTGCCGGCGTACACGATCATCTTGCCGCCGCGCGCGCGGAAGGCGTCGATGTCGGCGCTGTCGATGTCAAGCGCGGGCGCAAGCGCGGCGGTGAACGCATCGAAGGAGGCTCCGAAATCGAAAGATTCCGCCGCGCCGGTGCGGCCGAAAGCCCAATCGAAAAGCCAGAGGTTGCGCACCGCGCCGTCGTATGCCACGCCCGGGGGAAAGCCGCAGAATATCCTTTCGCCCGTGTCGCTCCGGCGCGGGCCGCCATAGAGTTTTCGCAGCGCCGCAAGACGCTCCGGCCCGATCGAGGCGTCGATCCGCGCCGCGCTCTCGACCGCTTCGTCGAGTTCGCCGGCGTCGAAGGAATCGTGGCGGCGCGAGTAGAACAGCCCCGCCGCGCCCGGAAACGGATCGTTGCGCGTCAATACCCGCAGCGCTCCGGTGCGTACGCTCCGCCACTGCCGCGGCGAAAAGAGCGGATGGGTGCCGTCCGGGAAAAGGATGCGGCGGCACCACAAAAAGTAGGCGTGCAGCGCGGTGCGGCGCACGACCGGAACGCCGCACAGGATGGCGTCGAAATCGTCCGGGTGGCGCACGGCGGCGGCGAGCGCCTGCTGCCCGCCGGTCGATTCGCCGCGAAAAACCGAAGTTTTCGGCTCGCGCCCGTACGCCGAAACCACGGCGCGCCGCGCCTCCTGCACTGTAGTGTGCACGGCGCGGCCGCCGAAGTCGCGCCACACTTCGGGGCGGCCGATTCCGGCGAGCGCCGGGTTTGGCGCCGTGCCGGCGTCGCTGCCCGCCACGGCCCATCCGGCGCGCGCGAAGTCCTCCATTTGCGCATCGGGCGTTTTGCCTCCGCCGCCGACGCTGCCGATGGTGAGCAGCCGCCGGTTCCATCGCCTTTCATCCGGCAAAAGGATGCGTACGCAGACGCGGCCGCCGCCTTCGGAGCGCTTTTCGACGCAAATTTCCCGCATGGCGCCCTTTTACGCGAGAAGCGCTTCCACTCGGACCGGCATCTCGATGCCGAGGAACGGACAGTTGCGGGACTTCGACTTCAGGCCGGCTTCCGAAGGCGTGTGGCGCTCCAGGGAAAGCAGCGCGAGTTTCGCCCGTGCGCCGGGTGCGAGCGACGGCGGCGCAAGGCCGAGCACCGCCGCCGGCCCGCTAGTCCAGCGCGCCGCCCAATCCACCGGACGCATCCCGCTCTCTTCGACCATCGCCTTCCAGGTGGCCGCAAGGGCGGTTTCAAGCCCGATGCAGCCAAACGGGGCGGCGGCGAAACCGCGCGCCTTCGCTTCGGCGGCGTGTGGCGCGTGGTCGGTCGCAAATGCGCAGATCGTGCCGTCGAGCACCGCGTTCCGCAGCGCGTCGCGGTCGGCGCGCAGCCCAAGCGGAGGGTTCATCTTCCACGAAGCGTCGTCGCCGGGGATGTCTTCCGCCGCAAGCAGCAGGTGGTGCGGCGTCGCTTCGCACGAAATGCGGCAGTCGCCGCCCTTTTTCGCTTCGGACACGAGCCGGACCGACTCGGCGCACGAGAGGTGCTGCAGATG
>JAFSUV010000213.1 GCA_017450425.1 Kiritimatiellia bacterium | reverse complement strand
CGCGCCGCCCCCGGGGCGCCCCCCTTCCGCGAATCGCCCGCGTATTCGTGCGTCGCCGCTGCGGCGTTTTTCGCGGGCTGCTCCCTTCCGCTGGCGCGGCTGGCGCTCGTGGCGGCGCTCGTCTGCACCGTTTCTTCGCGCTCCGGGCGCCGCGCGCTCGTGTCCGCCGCCAGGACGCGGCCGTTCGCCGGATGGGCCGTTTTCATCTGCGTCGCCTTTGCGATTTCGCTCGCGGCGGCGCTGACGAACGCCGATCCGCTGCTCGTCCCGCGGCGCGGCCTTGGCAAGTTCGACAAACTGCTGTGGTTCGGCACGATGGCGGTCGTCGCCTCCCAGATTCGCAGCGCGGAGCGCGCCGGGAAAATCCTCCGCGCGTTCGTCCTCGGCGCCGCAGTTTCCGCAGCGTGCGTCCTCGCCGTGAATCCGCTCGGCGCGTTGCTGGAGTCCCGGATGCCGGACGATTACACGCTCTACCGGTCGCAGTCGGATCCGGGCGCGATGTCGCCGGTCGAGGCCCGCATCGCGCGGGCGGCGGAATCGGCGGGCCTCCTGGACCCCGCCCTTTACGACGATTTGCGCCGTCGCCCGCACCGGCCCATCCTCTCGCCCAAAGCCAAGGCCGCAGTGCAGGCGCAGCCGCTTCTGCGCTGGGCGTATCGCGGCGGATGGAAGGCCGGCGCGTTCG
This sequence comes from Kiritimatiellia bacterium, assembly GCA_017450425.1. GTDB lineage: Bacteria > Verrucomicrobiota > Kiritimatiellia > RFP12 > UBA3636 > UBA3636. Next base: position 1,248 of record JAFSUV010000213.1, on the reverse strand, counting down.
GGCCGGCGCTTGCAAAGCGCGGCACGATGGCTGCTTCGCAGCGGCTCATGCTCGGCATCCTTGCCGCGCTCGCGCTTGCGCTTGCCGCCTTCAAGGAGGGGGAAAAGGCCCGGGCGGCGCGGTGGGTCGCCGCGACTGCGTTCCTTGCGGCGGCGCTGCTCCTGACCTGCAAGCGCGGCCCGCTGGTCGTGCTCGCCGCCTCGCTGGTGGCGCTGCTCGCGCATTGCGGCGTTTCGCTCCGGCGTTCGTTCGCGGTGCTGGCGGTGCTGGCGGTCGCGGCGCTCGCGGTGCCGCAGGTCAGGGCGCGGTTTTCGCAGCTTCCGTCCGAACTCTCGCTTGAAAGGGGAGGCCGGGCGCGGATGTGGTGCGTCATGGCACCGCAGTTGCGCCGCGAGAGGCCGTTCGGCATCGGCTTCAGGGCGCTTACGTACGAAAAGATGGTTGACATGGACTGCAAGCTCACCGGCGGAAAGGTGTGGGTCGAAGTCGGCCGCAACCATGTGCACTGCACGCCGCTTCAGGTGCTGGTCGATCTCGGATGGATCGGGCTGGCGGCATGGGCGGCGTGGATGGCGCTGGCGCTCCGTTTCGCGGCGTCGGTCGCAAAGCGCGCGAAGCGGCGCGGCTGCGGCCCCGGCGGCGGGGAGCGCCTCGCGCCGGCGCTGGCTTTCCTTCCGGCCGCATTCCTTTCGGTGCTTCTGGCGTACGGCCTCGTGGAATACAATTTCGCCGATTCCGAAATCGTGCTTTTGTACGCTTTCGCCTTCGGCCTTGCGATCGCCTTTTCCAAAATCGGGCCCGACCGCGCCTGAGAGGCGTCAGGCCTTTTTCGAGAGGTGGCTCTCCACGTAGTCCCGGACCGCGTCTTCGAGCGGCCGGAACGGCACGTCGCAGCCGGTTGCGCGCAGACGGGTCGTATCCGCCTGGGTGTGGTACTGGTATTTGCCGCGCAGCTTCTCGGGCATGTCAACGAATTCGATGCGCGGAGCGCGGCCGGCGGCGGCGAACATCGCGTGCGCGAGGTCGAGCCAGGTGCGGGCCTTGCCGGTGCCGCAATTGAAGATGCCGCAGGCGTCGGGATGGTCGCCGAACCAGACCGTCACGGCGGCGGCGTCCTTCACATAGACGAAGTCCCGGTCCTGGCAGCCGTCGGCGCAGTCCGTGCGGTCGCTCTTGAAGAGCGCGATGCGGCCTTCGTCGCGCACGAGGGCGTATTGCTTCGCCACGACGCTGCGCATGTCGCCCTTG
>JAFSUV010000212.1 GCA_017450425.1 Kiritimatiellia bacterium | reverse complement strand
CGTCGCCGCGCGCGTGCGACGCCGTGCCGGACGCCGTGGAGGCCACGCCGCCGCTCCGCGAAAGGCGGTTGCGCATCGTGGTCCACGGCACCACCACCATGTCGTTTTGGTCTTCGCCCATCAGGTTCGCGCCCTTCGAAGCGAGGAGGCCGACTACGGTGAACACGACGTTGTTCAGCCGTATCCGCTGCCCCACCGGCGATTCGCCGGGGTCGAAAAGCTCGTCCGCCACCGTCTGCCCGAGTACGCACACCGTGGCCGAGGCCGACACGTCGCGCGCCGAAAAGGCTTCGCCGTCCGTGAAACTCCACTCGTTCACGGTGAAGAAATCGGCCGATCCCGAATTCACGCGGTTCGGCGAGTAGTTGCGGCTTCCGCGAATCGCCTGCACCGAAGAGCCGCGCACGGATGGCGTCGCCGCCACGACGGACGGGCAGCCTTCCAGAATGGCGTCGCAGTCCGCGCTGGTGAGCGTGATGCCCGACCCGGCTCCGACGGACACGCCGGCCCTGGCGATCGACACCGGGAACACCGTGACCACGTTGGAGCCCATGTTCGATATCGACGAGGCGATCTGCTTCGCCGCGCCGTCGCCTATCTCCATCATCGTGATGACGGCGGCGATCCCGATCACGATGCCGAGCATCGTGAGCAGGGAGCGCGTGACGTTGCGTCGCAGCGCGACGAGTGCGGTCTGGAGTATCTGGAGCATGGGTGAAGTCGGGGGAGGGGAGGGCGCGGCTCGCGCGGCGCTATTGGGGGTCGCCGTCCTCGCGGTCGTGGCGGATGATCGACACGCGCAGGATTTCGGACTTCGGTATGGATCGCACCACGCCCGGCGCGACCTCCAGCCGGTAGCGGTCGGCGGCGTTCTCGATGAATACGCCCTTTACCGTGCCGGTGCTGCGCGTTTCGATCTGGAAGTCAGGTATGAACAGGCGCGTCAGCTCCGTCGTATCGACCACGGTGGTTTTGCCTTCCTGCACGGTGAACGAAACGGTCTTGGACTCCCATCCGGGGCGGGAGAACACGACCGAATGCTCGCCGGGGGCGAGATTCGACACCACGAAGACGCCTGAGACGGAATCGCCGCCGTCGCCTGTCGTCCGGCCGCGCGGTACGCCGTCCACGATTACGTCAACGTCCGCCGGAGACGTGGAGAACGAAGCGTTCGCGCCGGTCTGGCGCAGCCGGAACTCCTGCGCCGGGTTGTCGCCCGGCCTGAGCACGACCGAGCGCGCGACCGATGCGTGGCCTTCCAGATCGGCGCGCATGCGGTGAAGCCCGGCGGAGTTGGTCGAAACGAACGGCGAAACGCCGGCGAACGAATTGTCGATGTAGATCCGCGCGCCGTCGGGGATCGACTCCACCCGCACCACGGCGGGAAGCGATTCGAGCGTGGCGTCGATGCGGAAAACCGTGCCCGCGGCCACCGGACCCGTCACGGCCCGCCAGGTCGAGTAGCCGTCGAGCGCGATATCCACCGCGACTCCGGTTTCGGGGATGCCGGGCACTTCGACCGGTGTTTTTCCGCGATCGACGCCGCTCACGAACACCGTCGCGCCGCTCGGCTCGGAGAAGACGGCGAGCACCGCAGTCGAAGACTCCATCGCGGCTTCGATTTTCACCGGACCGGGCTGGGCAAGCACCATCTCGCGCAGTTGATCCTTGAAGCCCGGCTTCTCGAAGAGGAATCCGTGCCTGCCCGGCGCCACGGCCGGAAGCAGCAGCGGCGTAGTGCCGGCGTGGATGCCATCGAGGGAAACGGACGCCCCGGGCGGATCGGATTGCACCAGTACCGCGACTGCGGGTTCCGGAAGCGCAAAGAATTTCTCGGACGGCTCGCCGCCGGTCTCGAAGTCGAAAAACGCCGGCGCCGCGCCCGGCGCCTCCAGCCGCGCCACGTGATGGCCGGCCGCGAGAGCCGTCTGGACCGGAGTCTTTCCGCGCGGGACGCCGTCAACGGTCACCGACGCGCCGTCAACCGTCGCGGAGAGTATCACCGGCGCGAGTCCCGGCGCGCTCGCTCCCGCCGGTTGCGCTGCGGCGATGCACGGAAGAAAAGCCGCGGCTGCGGCTGCGCAGGCAAAGATTCTTTTCATGTCGAGGCACATTCGTTTGATCCCAAAAAACACCGGTTGAAACACCGGCTGAAGTTTCCTACACCACCACGCCGTCTTTCACCCTTATCGTCCTTTTCGCGTAGTCGCACACCTCCGCGTCGTGCGTCACGATCACGATCGTTATCCCCTTCTCGGCGTTGAGGCGCTGGAAAAGGCGCAGGATTTCGACCGTCGTTGCGGAGTCGAGGTTGCCCGTCGGTTCGTCCGCGAAGATGATGTCCGGGTCGTTCACGAGCGATCTGGCGATCGCCACGCGCTGCTGCTGGCCGCCGGAGAGCTGGGCCGGTGTGTGGTCCATCCGTCCGTCGAGGCCGAGCATGGAGAGCAAGTCCTTCGCCTTTTTCGCCTCCGCTCCGCGGTTCTGGCGCTTTCCGCGATGGTATTCAAGCGGCATGAGCACGTTTTGCAGCGCGCTCGTGCGCGCCAGCAGATTGAAACTCTGGAAAACCCAACCGATCCTCGCGGCGCGCAGGTCGGCGCGTTCGTCCGCGCTGAGGCGCGACACGTCGTGCCCGTCGAACCGGTACTCGCCTCCGCTCGGCGTGTCGAGGAAGCCGAGGATGTTCATGAGCGTCGATTTCCCCGAACCGGAAGCGCCCATGAGCGCCACGAGGTCCCCCTTTTCGACCGAGAGCGTGACGCCGTGCAGCACCGGCACGTCAATCCCGCCGGGCAGATGGTACGTCTTGGAGAGGTTTTCGACTTCTATCAGCGCCATGGCTTTAGACCGGTTTTGCGGGGCGTTTTCAGCGCGGCGGGCCGCCGCGCGGCGGTTTGGGCATCTTGGAGAGGAATGGGTTGTTCGAGCCGCCGCCGGCTTCCGGCTTTGCGCCGCCGCTTTCCAACACCGTTTCTTCGCGCACCACGACGCGCATCCCCTCCGCGATCGAGCGCCCGTCGGCGGCTTCCACGGCCGCGCGGGTGCCGTCGTCGAGGATCACGCGCACCGGCACCCGCTCCGGCGGCGCTCCCGGATCTGCGGCGACCCAAACCGCCTTTTGCGATTCATCGCCGCCCGGTGCGGCCGCCTGGCCTCCGGGCGACCACCGCATGGCGCGCGACGGCACCACCAGCGCGTTCCTGGCCGTTTCGGTCTCGAATTCGACGCTTGCCGTGAGGTACGGCAGGAGCGTCAGGTCCGAATTGTCAACGTCGATTTCGACCGTGTAGGTGACGACATTGGATGAAAGCGTCGCATTGAGGCGCACGCGGCGCACGGTGCCGCGAAACGTGCGCCCGGGAAACGCATCGACCGTGAACGCCACGCCCTGCCCGGCCTTTACGGCGCCCACGTCGGCCTCGTTTACCGAGGCCCATATCCGCATCGTCTTCAGATCCTTGGCCACGAGGAAGAGCGAACTTGCGCTCATCGACGAAACCACGGTTTGTCCGAGGTTTACACGCCTGTCGATCACGATCCCGTCAACCGGGGAGGCGATCGTGCAGTATCCGAGGTTTCGCTCCGCCTTCTCGACGCTCGCGCGGGTTTGCACCACCTGCGCTTCGGCCTGCTTGAGCGCGGCCTCCGCGACTCCGACCTGCGCTTCGGCGCTCTCCGCCGCCGCCTGGCTTGCGTCGTAGTCGCTCTGCGACAGCGCGAGGCCGACGCCCACGGCCTTGGCGCGCGCGAAGTCGCGAGCCGCGTGCGCGGCATCGACTTTCGCCTTTGCGAGCGATGCCGCGGCGGCCGCCACTGCGGCTTCGGCGTTGGAGTGCTGCGCCTTTGCGACTTCGAGGTCGGCAAGGTACGTGACATCGTCGATGCGGGCGAGCACCATGCCGTTGGTGACGCGCGAGCAGTAGTCGATCTCGGCGCCGTTTTCGTCAAGCCCGACCGCGGTGATTTTCCCGCTGACCTGCGAGCCGACATCGACGAGCTCGTCCGGCTCGATCGTGCCGGACGCCGCCACCGTCGCCACGACATCGCCCCTCGCCACTTCGGCCAGCACGAGCCGCGTTTGCCCGGCCGCGCTTCCGGAGCCGCGCCCGCAACCCGCAGCCAAGGATGAAACCGCCAAAACGGCGCAAATTCCGGGAAGTGCCGTCGTCAAACCTTTGTTCATGCTTTGTGTCCGCATCCAGTGTCCAAGTGTCGAATCGACCGGAAGTTTACATGAAATCGGACTCCCCCGCAATGCGGCGAACCATCCGTATTTTGAAGACTTGCGCGGCGAGGTGGGGGGGGAATCCGCTGGCGTCGAACGTCCGCTCCGCCCGTATCGTCCAGAGGCCGGACAGCG
>JAFSUV010000211.1 GCA_017450425.1 Kiritimatiellia bacterium | reverse complement strand
GGCCGCGCATGGCGGCGAGCCTTCGCTCCACCGGGCCGCCGGGCACGATCTGGACCAGCGCGAAGCACACCATCGAGATGCCGAGAAACGTCGGCACCGCGAGAGCGAGACGCGTTAGGTAGTAAGACTTCATTCTTCCGGGCTCCACGGCCGCAGCGGCACGGCAGGCGCGTCGGTAAGGAGCGCAAGTTCGCGATCCGTGGCGTCGCGCCACGCGCCGCCCGGGATGTCGCGCGGCAGCCTCAGCCGGTTTATCGCCACGCGGCAAAGCGCCTCCACTCTGAGGCCGGCCGCGTCGCACATGCGGCGTATCTGGCGGTTCCGGCCTTCGCGCAATTTGAACTTCAGGTCATGGCGCGGGCCGCCGGCGCCGTCCGGCAGCCGGCGCACGTATTCGACGCGCACGGGAGCGAGCCGAATGCCGTCGAGGACCATCGGCTCCTGGAGAAAGTCGAGCGTGCCGCCGTCGAAAACTCCGCAGACCCGCACGGCGTACGTCTTCTCGTGCCCGTGCCTCGGATGCGTAAGCGCGTTTACGAGCGCGCCGTCGTTGGAAAGTACGATAAGCCCTTCCGACTCGCGGTCGAGCCGCCCCGCCGAAACAAGGCGCTCGCGCACCGCGCCGCCAAGCAGGTCGTAAATGGTTTTTCCCGCGCCTTCCGCCTTCGTGCAGAGAAACCCGCGCGGTTTGTTCATCAGCACCACGCGGATGCGAGGCGCGCCCTTGCCGGCGATTGCAACGCGCCGCCCGTTTACGCGTATGTCGCGGCGCTCCGGATTTTCCACGCGCAAACCGGGTTCGCGCACGACCTTTCCGTCAACCGTGACGGCGCCGCCGGCAATCATCGACGCGCAGTGCCGCCTCGAATCGACCCCGGCATGGGCGAGAATGCACTGGAGACGTTCGCCGCAACGCCCGCTTTCGACCATGGCGCGCCTACGCCCCCGTGCCGAGCATTTCGGCGACTTCGGCCCAGACGTCGCGCCTGCGGAAGCGGGCGAGCCTCTCGTCCTGCTTTTTGAGCACCGCCTCCCTGAGCTCGCGGTTTCCGAGAACGGCGCCTATCGCTTCGGCCATCTCCTCGTGCGACAGCGAGCTGTCGAACAGCACGCCCGCGCCGTCAAGCGTTTCCGGCACCGCGCCGGCGCGCAGCGCGAACACCGGAATCCTCCACGCCATCGCTTCAAGGAGCGGAGCGCAGAATCCTTCGTGTTCGGACATGCAGACGAACGCCGAAGCCGTGGAGTAGAAGTCGTCCAGACTGCGGTTGTCGATGAAGTCCGTGAAGACGACGTTCTTCAGCTCGAACGCATGGACGTAGCCGAGCAGCATCGTCTTGTACGCTTCCGCCCCGCCGGAGCCGCCGAGCACCGACAGCCGGCATTTCGGATTCACGTATTTCTGGTAGGCGGAAAAAACGGACAGCAGCCTGTCATGCCGCTTGTTCGGCGCGAGCCGGCCGACGAAAATGAAATTCTCGAACGAGTCGCGCGGAGGCGCCGGGCGAAGCACCCGCCCCGGCCTCCGTTTGCCGAGGGTGTCCGGCAGAATGAGCGGCAGCACCCGGACGTCCCTGTACCCCATCCTTTCAAGCTCGCCGGCGTTGAATCTGCTCACCGCCCAGTTGGCGTGCGCGGCATTGCGAAGCGACGCCACCTGCTCCCGCCCGTTTGCGAGAATCTGCGAAACCGAAGGGTTTACCCGCTCGAAAAAGTGCGGCGGGGTCACATTGTGGTACAGGATTATGCGGCGGCACGGAAGGCTCCTGAAAACCTCGTTGGCGCGGCTCCCGATCGAAAGGTGCAGCAGCGCAATGTCGCCGCCGGAGACTTCGCCCGCAAGCGTCTCCACGTCCGCGACTTCGCGCCGGTCGTTCGGATCGACATATTGGAGCGGACACCGTATGTCGGCCGCCATGCCGTGGGAGGAGACTACATCCCGTATAAGCATCGCCTCGTCGCTGATGGCGTCTCCACGACGGAATCCGGCGACGAGTTGGTGCAACACAGGCATGGGAGGGTGCGGAAACGCCGCGCTTAGCGGGTCTTGTGACGCTCGAGCTTGATGCGCTTGTCGTGCTTGTGCTTGGACATCTTTGCGCGGCGTTTCTTCTTTATGGAACCCATGGCGGGCTTTCTCCTCGGGAGTTTTTTTTGTTGGTTTTTCGCTTTTTGCGCAGTCCGGCCGGAACGCCCGGTCGAAACGGCGCGTGAAACGCGCAATAGCATACAGCATGTGCCGGCAAAAATCCAGATTCTTCTTCGTGAAAATCCCGCTTGCGCTCGCGCCTGGCATTTGATAGACTGCTTCCCCGTTCGCCATTCATGGCGGGATTAGCTCAATTGGTAGAGCACCAGATTGTGGATCTGGGTGTTGCGGGATCGTGCCCCGCATCCCGCCCCATCTTCGGAACCCTTGAAAACACGCGCAAAGCCGCATGATTTCAAGGGTTTCTTCATTTTTTGTGTTTCCCCCTGTTCCCCCCTTGTTCAGAGTT
>JAFSUV010000011.1 GCA_017450425.1 Kiritimatiellia bacterium | reverse complement strand
GCCCGCCGTCGCCGTTCGGTCTCTGGCGCTCGGCCCCCACGAAACGGCGCTTGTCGTCAACTCGGAATCGACGGCGTCGGTTCTCCTGGGGCAAACCTGGGCGCGGCTGCGCGGCGTGCCGGAGCCGTGCATCGTGCGGGTTTCGATTCCGCGCCTCGCCGACGATTCGTTTCCGGTGGCGCTCACCCACGCGGACTTTCTCGAAAAAATCTGGTGCCCGGCGACGAACGCCCTGCACGAGGCCGGCGTTGACCCGCAGATTCTCGCGTGGGCGTTTTCGTGCGATTTTCCCGCGCGGGTCTGCGTGGCGTCCAATTCGCCGGCCGCAGCGCCCGCGGTCACCGACATTTCGCTCGCCGGGGCGGTTTTCCTGCGCGGTCGCGTGCCGGACGGGCAGGAGCTCTCGGGTGCGTTCCGCTCGCCGGTTTTCGGGGAAACCGCCCAGTCGCTCGACAGGGTCCGCAACAAGCTTCTCGCCGACTATCCGCTGCCGTCCGCGATGCTCGCGTGGACCGGTGCGCGCGGGCTCACGCTCGCTGAGGCGCGCGCCGTGCTCGCCCGCGCGGCGGCTGCCGACCGCTCAAGTCCCTCCGGCACGGTTTTCTTTGCCGAAAACGGCGACGTCAGATGGAAGACGCGCGCCGGCCCCGTCGCGGCCGTCGCCGGCGAAATGGCCAGATTCGGCGGCGTGGAAGCCGTGGTCGCCACAAATCTCGCCGGATGCGCCGGCAGGCGGCTCCTCGGTTTTTTCGGCGGCGCCACGAGCGTGCCGGAGCCGCAGGGCGGCTTCGACTTCGCCGCCGGCGCATACGCGGATCACATGACGAGCTACGCCGCCGCGTTCGATCTGCCGCAGCAGATGAAATGCGCCGAGTGGCTGCGGCGCGGCGCGTCGTTCACTTCCGGCACCGTCGCCGAGCCGCATGCGGTATGGGAGAAGTTCCCGTCGGCCAGAGTCTTCATCCATCAGCTGGACGGCTGCACGGCCATCGAGGCGCTGTACGCCGCCACGGCGATGCCGCTGCAGTTGCAGCCCGTCGGCGATCCGCTCTGCGCGGCGTGGGCGCCGGAGATATCGCCGCAAATCGAGGAAATCGCCGGGTCTGCGCCGCGCATGTTTGCGGCGAAGCTCAAGGGCGGCGGCAGGGTCCCGCGCTCCTGGCGCTGCACATGGCTTCTTGACGGCGTGCAGGCCGCGTCGTCGGCTTCGTTCACGCTCCCGCAGGGCTCTTCCGCGCGGCGTCTGCGGCTCGTCGTCCGCGACGACCTGCGCGTCCGCCACCAGGGATGGGCGGAAATCCCGCTTTCGGGCGAATGAACCGCCGCCGGCCGACGCCCGCTTTGCAGCCGAAACTCTTTCCACAGGACAAAAAATGCTCCACCCAGGTTTCACGGCGACGCCCCTGTCTTTTGAGCGCCACGAGGTCCCCGGCGCGGGCGGCGAGGTTTTTTCGATTGTCATCCCGACGTGGAACAATCTCGAGTACCTGAAGCTCTGCGTCCGGTCGATCCGCGAAAACTCCGCGTTCCGGCACCAGATTCTGCTGCATGTGAACGACGGCTCGGACGGCACCGCCGAATGGGCGAAAGCCGAGGGCCTCGCCTTCACCCGCACGCCGCAGAATGCCGGCGTGTGCTTCGCCTGCAACGCCGCGCGCGCCCTCGTGCGGACGCCGTACATCGTTTACATGAACGACGACATGTTCGTGCTGCCCGGCTGGGACGCCGCGCTCAAGGAGGAAATCGACCTTGCGGGGGACGCGCCGTTCTTCATCTCGGCGACGATGATCGAGCCGTTCCCGACGCGCAGCAAGCCGGTGATCGGAGGGAAGGACTTCGGCACGACCCCGCAGTCGTTCGACGAAGCCCGCCTGAAGCGGGAGTTCGCTTCGTTCCCGAAGGACGATTGGTGCGGCGCGACCAGGCCGCCGAACGTGATGCCGACCTGGCTCTGGGATCTCGTGGGCGGCTACAGTGTGGAATTTTCGCCCGGCCTCTACAGCGACCCGGATTTGTCGGCAAAGTTGTACACGGCCGGCGTGCGCTACTTCAAAGGCGTCGCAAGAAGCCGCGTTTACCACTTCGTCTCCAAGTCGGTCGGGCGGATCGTTCCGAACAGGGGCCGGGCGCAGTTCCTCGAAAAGTGGGGCATGGCGCCTTCGACTTTCTACCGCTTTTTCCTGCGCAAGGGCGAGCCCTGGGAAGGTGCGCTGCGCACGCCGGAATTGTCCGGCGCGCTGCGCCGCCGCCTCCGCGCCGATGCCATTTCGAGGTTTTTCTCATGAACGACAGATCCGTGCCGAGCCGCGTGGAGCTCGAAGTTTCCCTTGGCGCCATCGCGGCCAATTTCCATGCCGTCGCGGACCGCGTGAAGCCGCTCGGCGTAATTGCGGTATTGAAGGCGAACGCCTACGGCCTCGGCATGTCGCGCATAGCGGCGCGCCTTGGCGCCGAAGGCGTCTCCGCCATCGCCACGGCCGAGCTTTCGGAAGCGCTGGAAGCGCAGGCTGCGGTGAAGCGGCGCATGCCGGTCGGCATCCTGGGGTCGCTCATGCCGGACGAGATCGACCGCGCCGTTGCGGCCGGCTTGCGCATCCCGCTCTCAGACTCCGTCGAAGCCGCCGCAGTGTCGAAAGCCGCGGCAAGACGCCGGAAAACCGCGATCTGCCACGTCGCCCTCGACACCGGGATGTCGCGCGTCGGCGTCACGCTTGACGAAGCGGAGGAAAAAATCCGCGAGTTTTCGCGCCTGCCGGGAATCGTCGTGGAAGGTCTGTATTCGCACTTCCCGACGGCGAACATCCCCGGCGACAAGGCGACTCTCGCGCAAGTGGGCGCCTTTCGCGCCCTGGTGCGCCGCCTCGCGGCGAAGGGCATTTCGATACCCGCTCTGCACATCGCCAATTCCGACGGGGTGAACAACGTGCGCGCCGCATGCCGGGCGCCGTTCACGCATGTGCGCACCGGCCTCAACCTGCACGGTTCGTTCGACCCGATGGGCGCGAGAGCCCTGCCGCTCAAGCCGGCATTCACCCTGCGCGCCCGTCTCGCGCAGGTCCGCCGCGTGAAAGCGGGCTCGACGATCGGCTACGGGCGCACTTGGACCGCCCCGCGCGACATCCTCGTGGGAACCGTCGCGGCGGGCTACGCTGACGGTCTTCCGCTTGCGCTCTCGAACCGCGGCACAATCCTGGTCGGCGGTCGTCCGTGCCCCGTCGTGGGCCGCATTTGCATGGACTACGCGACCGTCCTGCTCGATCAGGTGCCCGGCGCCGCCCCCGGCGACGAGGCGATCTGCCTCGGCCGCCAGGGCGGATGCGAAATCGGCATAGACGAGTGGGCCACGCTCAAAGGCACCCACGCCTACGAGGTGCTTTGCGCCATCGGCTCGCGCGTAAAGCGCGTTTACGTGGATTAGCGGGCGGAGCCGTCAGTTTGCGGCGTCCGCTTCCGCAGCCGTTTCTTCGGTCTTTTCGTCGCTCGATCCCAGGATTGCGCCGATGACGCCCTTCGCGGCGTCGCCTACGGCGCTTCCGACGGCCGCGGCGGCGTCCACGGCCGCGCCGCCGACATCCATCACCGCTCCGGCTGCGGCCTTTACCGTGCCGGTCGTGATCGACAGCAGGATTTCGCCTGTCGCTTCGAGCGCCGTCGCCCCGCCGGATTTTGCGCCGATTCCCTTGAGTTCGATCTTCGGCAGCGGCACGACCACCCCCTTGCCGCCGGCCACGGCCACCCGGACTTTGGCGTTGTCGAAGAGAAATCTGTCGATCCGCACCTTGCGCCCGTCCTTGGCCTTCTTGCCGCCGTCGTCCTCAGGCTTCTCCTTTTCGTCGCCTTCTTCCACGCCCAGCTTGGCCAATATCGCGTGGAGGTTGTCGTGAAGGCCCTTCAACTCGTAGCTCACGAAAGGCCCGTCGATCACTATTTCGCGTATCACGATCGGCTCGTCGGCAGAGCCCAGGAGCGACTTCACGTCGAGATCGACCTTGAAATCCGCCATTTCGAAAACGTTTGCGTCGAAGCCTTCCGGCGGGCCGACCACCACTCCGCCGAGCTGAACGCGCCCGGCAAGGATGCGCATGTTGGCGTTTGACACCGCAAGCGGGGTGCCAAGGACGGCCGGCCCCACGGCCGGGGCGGATTTTTCGATTATCGCGCCGAGCGCGTAGTTGAGGATCGCCACGACGGCCACAGCCGCGATGGCGCACGCCGCGACGGCGGTCGCCACTCGTTTCGCCACGGATTTTCCGGTCCGGTCATTCGCCTTTTTCATCTTTTTCGCCCTCTTTGGCCACGGCCCCGGCGCATGATTCCAGCACTGCGGAATCTGCGGCGGAAGCCAGAAATACCGCGTTGTCGCCCTTGACCCTCACAAACACGGAGCCGTTCGCCAGAGCGGCCCCCATCTGCAGTATCACCACCGGACGCTCCGGGATGGAAGTCGAAAAGCTCCATTGGGCGCGTGGCGGCAAAAGCCCCCATGCCGAAGGGTCGGGGGACGAGATCGCGCATGTCGCCTGGGCGTTGAAGTTGGAGACGAGGCCGAGCATCGCCGCAGCGGCGGCCGCGCCGAGCGGAAAGGCCCTGCCGTCTGCGTCGAGCGCGGCAACCGCCTCCACGGCGGCGCCGGACAGCGTCAATACGGTTCTTGAGCGCAGCGCGGCAAGCGAAGCGTCGGAAAGCGCCGTCGCAGGGTCGGCCAAATCGTCGAGCACCCGCAGCGGGGATTCGCGCCCGACGATTTTCGCCGCCCAGAACGGCGCCGTTTCTTCGGGCAGGCACTTGACCACCGCGTATTCGAGCGGCTCCTCCGCGCCGCGAAGACGAAAGGAAACGGCAAAGCCGTCGCCGTTTGCTGTCAAGGCCGCAGGATCGCTTGCGGAATCCATCCGCACTGCGGTGTCGCACCACGAAAGGAGGTGCGCCAGATATCCATCCACCGCCTTTTCCTCGGTTTCGGCCGGCGAAGGACTCGCAAACGCCCACGCGCCGGCGTTGTCGCGGCGCAGTTCGACCCGCTCGCGTCCGGCGGAGCGGACGGAAAACGAATCGACGTCCGAAATCGAAAACGCGAATATCCGCCTGTCTCGGATTTCGTCGAGAGTCGGCGAGACCGCTTCGGTGAGGTTTTCATCGACGGTGAAAACCATGCCGTCGGAAGACGAGACGAACACGCTCCCGGCGTCCGACGGGTCGCCGTCGCCAAAGAAAAACACCTCCGGGAAACTCCCTTCGCGCGTCCAAACCGCGACCGACACTGCGGCTTCTTCCGGCGAAAGTCCGTGCGCGAGCCTCAGCGCCGCGGATGCGGTTTCGTTCGTGCCGGGCGATACGACGAACCTGCGGATGTTGCGCCCCGCGAGCGCCGCGCACGCCCTTTCCGCGACTTCCTGGTCTGCCGGGAGCGGAAACGGGGCCGCCACCGCCCATTGTCCGTCCGCCCCCCGCTCCACTTTCGTCGGCACTTCGCCCCTGCGGCGTATCTCGAAGGCGACGGGAGGCTCGCCGGCGGAAGGCACGAGCGCCCTGTCCCGGCATGCGTCGAGAGAGGAGGGGAGGGCGTCGAACGCGCTGCGGGGCACGACAAGCACGTCGTCGCTGGCCGACGATTTCGCGAACACGCCGCCACCCGGCGACTCGATCCCGAAGTCAATCTGGAAATCGTCCATTCCGGCAAACGAAAGCGTCACGGAAGCGACTGGCGGCGCAAGTCCGAAGTCTTCGAGCGCAAGGCCGCGCCCGGCCCGCTGGCGCGGCGTTATGCGGTCGCGCACGCCGCCTCCGGCAAGCGCGGCGAGCACGCCGCCCACCACCGCCGGATCCGCTCGTCCCGATTCCGGCGAAGCGAGCGCCCATCCGCCGCCGCTGCGGACGATGCGCACTTCTTCGCCGTCGCCGCGCGAAAATACGACCGCCGACGGCGTCGAAACCGCCAGCGGCGCGATGCCTGCCGCCGCCGTGCGCTCCGCATCGGTCGTGGACATTATGCGGAGTCCCGCAAGCAACGCCGCCAGCAGGAGCGCCAGGCCGCCTATCGTCGATTTTGAAACCATGCCTCTACGCCCTGCCCGATCAAAAGGATCGCCACTGCGATGCAAATCGCGCTGTCGGCCGCGTTGAACGCCGGCCACGACCACTCGCGCCCGATGTGGAAATCGAGGAAATCCACGACTTCTCCGCGAAACGCCCTGTCGATGAGGTTTCCGACTATGCCGCCGCCGAGAAGCCCGGAAGCGACGCGTCCCGCGCGCGTCGAGCCTAAATCGCGCCTTGAAAACCACAGCAGCGCGAGCATGGCGGCCGACACCGCCACGAGCAATACCCTGCGCCCCGCCAGGATGCCCCATGCCGCGCCGCGGTTGAGAACGAGGCACAGGTCGAAAAACCCCGGAACGACCGCGACGGACTCCCCCGGGGCAAAACACGCAAGCACGGCGGCTTTTGTCGCTTGATCGAGCGCCGCGACTGCGGCGGCTGTCAGGACAACGGTCTTCACTCGGCTAGTCGTCGTATCCGGATGCATCGGAGTCGGTCGCGGGTCCGCGCCGCGCTTCCTGCTCTTCCATTTCGGACTGGCACTGGATGCAGAACTTCGCGAACGGGATCGCAAGCAGTCTCTTCGCGCCTATTTTCCGCCCGCAATTGTGGCAGACGCCGTACGAGCCTTTTTCCAGCGCAAGCAGTGCCATGTCGATCTGCTTTATCTGGTCTTCGTCGAGGGACGCTTTCTTCAGCTCCGTGTTGCGCAGCATCGCGTCCGTGCCGTCTTCCGCATTGTTCACTTCGTCGTAGCGGTGCAGCGACTGGGATTGCAGCGACGCCGCCTTGCCCGAAAGCTTTGCGCGCAGGACGCGGAGATTTTCGCGGAAGAGCGCCAGCTCGTTGTCGGAAAAGGGTTCGTCCTCGCCTTGCTGCCATTCGGGCTCGTCGTCGTACTCCGGGTAGTCGAATGGATCGAACGGCTTCGCTTCAGGCGCAACCGCTTCGACTTTCGCCGGTTCCTCGGCTTTTGCAGTCGGTTGCTCGCTTGCCGTTATTTCCGCCTTCTTAGGCTTGGCAGCGGGCGTTGCCTCCGCCTTCTTCGCCGGCTTGGCTGCGGGCTTCGCCGCCGCCTTCTTCGCCGGCTTGGCTGCGGGCTTCGCCGCCGCTTTCTTCGCCGGCTTGGCCGTTGCCTTTTTAGCCTTGCGGGCTGCATCCCGGGAAAACCAAAGGCCACCGAGCTTTATTGCCGGAAGTTTTTCCGTTGTCGCTTTTTTTTCCTTCTTCGAGGAAACCTTGGAGGTTGCTTTTTTGGTCGTTTTCATCGGTAGTCAGTTTTATGGTTTTCGTTTTTCTTATGTTCCGGCGTGCGGCTGGCGACTACACGGAAAGGATGCGCTGAAGGGCTTCGGCTGCGAGTTTGGGATTTGCCTTGCCGCGCGAAAGTTTCATCACCTGCCCGACAAGGAATTGCAGACTCGCCTTTTTCCCGGCCCTGAACTCGGAAGCCGGTTTCGGATTGTTTTCGACGGCCTGGCGGGCGAGCGCCTCGACGGCACCGGCGTCCGACATCTGCGCGAGACCGCGCTCCTTCACGATGAGAGCCGGATCGCCGCCCTTTTCGAAAATTTCCTCCAGCAGCTGTTTGGCCGTGGGGCCGTTCACGGTCTTGTTCTCCACGAGCGAGAGGAGCGACGCCAGCGATTCAGGCGAAACGGTGGAAACGGAGCCGATCTCCGTGCCGGCGGCGCCGACGAGCCGCAAGAGGTCGCCCATTATCCAGTTGGCTGCGATCTTGGCCGGTGCGCCGGCCGCGACGGTCTTTTCGAAAAACGTGGCGAGCGGCAGGTCGGAAGACAGCACCCCGGCGTCGTACTCCGGCAGACCGAACTCCGACTGGAACCTCGCCTTCTTTTTTTCCGGGAGTTCCGGAAGCGATGCGCGCCACTGTTCGACGAGTTCTGGCGGGATTTCGACCGGCAGCAGGTCTGGCTCCGGGAAATAGCGGTAGTCGTGCGCGTTCTCCTTCGTCCGCATGGAGAAAGTCTCGCCGAGCTCGGCGTCCCAGCGGCGTGTTTCCTGCACGACTGTTCCGCCGCCCTCAAGCACTGCGGTCTGCCGCGCGATTTCGTATTCAAGGGCGGCGTGAATGCCCTTGAACGTGTTCATGTTCTTTATCTCGACCTTCGTCCCGAGCGTGTCCGTCCCTTCCGGACGGAGCGAGACATTCACGTCGGAGCGCATGTTGCCGTCTTCGAGATTGCAATCGGAGACCCCGGCATGGACGAGGATCTTGCGCAGGGCCTGAAGGTAGGCCATCGTTTCGTCCGGCGACGTCAGATCCGGCTCGCCGACGATCTCCATGAGCGGCGTCCCGCACCGGTTGTAGTCAACGCCAGAGTGGCGGGCGTAGTGGTTGATTTTCGCCGCGTCCTCCTCCAGGTGGATGTGGTTGATGCGGATGC
>JAFSUV010000210.1 GCA_017450425.1 Kiritimatiellia bacterium | reverse complement strand
TCGCCCGAGAGCCGGGGAAAAAGGGTGCCGGAATTGCGGGATGTCGGGATGTCGGGATATCGCTCCGGGATTTCGGCGGCGGCGGAGCCGCCTTGATCGGGATGTCGCGAGGAGGCGATCAATAAACTCTGCTCTTCTGCCTCCTCTGTGCCTCTGTGTGACAAAATTGAAAACATGGGGGAAATGCAAGACTGCCGAGTGCCACGCTATCGCTCGAAAAAAAATGGGGGATAAGCCTATTTCGGTTTGACGTTTGCAAAAAACGGATTTTATGCGATAATCCCCGCCCGTTGCCGACACGCGGAGCGTTCGACCGGGCACTTCGCCGCCGTCCGCTTCTCCCGGCGAAAGACTCACCTCTTCTTCATTCAGCACTACAGCGCCATGAAAACTGCACTTGTCACAGGCTCGGCTCGCGGCATCGGCCGCGCCGTTTGCGAAGAACTCGCCCGCGGCGGCGTGGCGCAGAACATCGTGGTCTGCGATGTTCAAAAGGACTGGTGCGAAGAGACGGTCGCCGCCCTCCGCGCCATCGAAGGCGTGAGCGCCGAATCCCTTGCGCTCGACGTTTCCAGCGAAGAGAGCGTCGTCGCCGGCATCGCCGAAGCGGCGAAAATCTTCGGTTCGCTCGACATCGTCGTAAACAACGCCGGCGTCACGCGCGACGATCTGCTCGTGCGCATGACGGCTGAGAAGTGGGACACCGTGCTCGACATCAACCTGAAGGGCGCGTTTCTCGTCACGCGCGAAGCGGGCAAGATCATGATGAGGGCCCGCAGCGGCGCGATCGTCAACATCGCTTCCGTGGTAGGCCTCATGGGCAACGCCGGGCAGGCGAACTACAGCGCCAGCAAGGGCGGCCTTATCGCGCTCACCAAAACCACGGCCCGCGAGCTTGGCGGGCGCGGGGTGCGCGCCAACGCCGTTGCGCCGGGCTTCATCGACAGCAAGATGACCGAAGTGCTTCCCGAAGCGGTGAAGCAGCAGATGCTCTCGGTGATCCCGATGAAGAAATTCGGCAAGGTGGAGGATGTCGCGAAAGCCGTGGCGTTCCTCGCCTCCGACGCCGCGGCGTACGTGACGGGCCAGGTGATCAGCGTAAACGGCGGCATGCTGATGCCCTAGGAAAAGCCAGCCGTTCGATTTTTCGACTAGTCGAAAATAAAACAAAAACAATAAAAAACAAGGAAACAAACCATGACGCTCGAAGAGAAAGTCAAGCAAATCGTCGTTGAAAGCCTCCATGTCGAAGCCTCGCAGGTGACGCCCACCGCTTCGTTCCTCGGCGATCTCGCCGCCGACTCGCTCGACACGGCCGAATTGATGATGAATATCGAAGACGCCTTCAAGCAGTACATCGGCGACAGCATCCCCGAAGAGGAAGCGGCCAAGTTCGAGACGGTCGGCGCCGTCATCGAGTTCCTCAAGGGCAAGGGCGTTCCCGAAAACATCGACTAGCCGCCAAGGCTCTGCCAGCTTCGGCGGCTTCGCCTTCGCGCGTTGCCGCCGAAGTCGCGTTTTCCGGCCCGGAGAGAGCCGGTTTCGCCTTCCAAAACACCAAGAACACCGGCCGCACCGGCCGCAGGACTGGACAATGCGCAAAGTCGTAATCACCGGCATGGGCGTGGTTTCGCCCATTGGAAACAACCTTGAAACCTTCTGGGACAACGCCGTGCGCGGCGTGAACGGAATCTCCACGATAACGAAGTTTGACGTTTCGGGGAATTTTCCGGTCAAGATCGCCGGGGAAGTGAAGGGCTTTGACGCGGCGGCGTTCGGTGTCGATCCCAAGACGGCGCGCCGCTGCGCGCTCTTTACGCAATACGCCCTCGCCGCGGCGATGATGGCGGTGAAGGACAGCGGCATAGACTTCGCTTCCGAGCCCGATCCCTACCGCTGCGGCTGCACGATCGGCTCCGGGGTCGGCGGCATAGACATCACCGAAAACGAGGTCTTGCGCATGGAGCGCGGCAAGACCGCGAAGATTTCCCCGTTCGCGATCCCGGAAATGATAGCGAACATGGCGGCCGGCATGGTCGCCTTGCAGCACGGCCTGAAGGGGCTCAACTACGGCGTCGTCTCGGCGTGCGCCACCGGGCTGCACAGCATCGGCGCGGCGCTGCGCGCAATTCAGCACGGCGAGGCGGATGTCGTCCTTTCCGGCGGCTGCGAAGCGCCGCTGTGCCCCGTGGCCGTGGCCGGATTCGCCGCATTGCGCGCCCTTTCGACGCGCAACGACGACCCGGAGCACGCCTGCCGGCCGTTCGACAAGGAGCGCAACGGCTTCATCATGTCCGAGGGCGGCGCCGTGCTCGTGCTGGAGGAGATGGAGCGCGCGAAGGCGCGCGGCGCCCGCATCTACGCCGAAGTCGCCGGTTTCGGCCAGACGTGCGACGCCTATCACATGACGGCGCCGATGCCGGACGGCGAGGCCGGCGCCCGCGCCATGTCCTTCGCGCTCGCCGAGGCCGGCGCCGCGGCGACCGATGTCGGTTACGTCAACGCGCACGGCACCTCCACGCCGATGAACGACAAGGTCGAGACGCTCGTCATCAAGAAGGCGCTCGGCGAAGAGGCCGCGCGCAAGGTTTCGATCTCCTCCACCAAGTCGATGACCGGCCACCTCCTCGGCGGCACCGGCGCGCTGGAAACCGTAGTCTGCGCCAAGGCCATCGAAACCGGGATCGTTCCGCCCACGATCAACTACACCACCCCAGACCCGGACTGCGACCTCGACTACACGCCAAACGTCGCCCGCGAGCGCAAGGTGGACCTCGCGCTGAACAACTCGCTCGGCTTCGGCGGCCACAACGCCGTGGTGGCGCTTCGCAAGGTTTAGGCGCCGCCGGCGCGGCTCGCCGCGCCGGAACCCGAAAAACTCCGCGCTTCCCCAAAGAGAACCAAAGGATAGACCATAAATGAACACCCAAAGCAGATACTCGTCGGCAAAGGCCCTTTACAAGGGGCTCGGGGTCGATTGCGAAAAGGCGCTCTCGAAACTGGAGAAATTCAACGTGTCCATGCATTGCTGGCAGGGCGACGACGTAGTCGGCTTCGACCACGACGGCGCGCTCTCCGGCGGCATACAGACAACGGGCAAC
>JAFSUV010000209.1 GCA_017450425.1 Kiritimatiellia bacterium | reverse complement strand
CGCCCTTGCCGACTTTGCGGCGTGCGGCCTCGCGATCAAGACCGACGGCGCTTTCCGCCTTGAGCGCGACGGCGACGGCGCGCTCATTCTCACGCCAATCCCCGACGGCACCCCCTTCCGGGCTGAAATCGACCTCGCGGGTTTTGCACCCGGCGCTCCCGCGCCGGGCGTCCTCGCCGTCGAGCCGGTTGAACCCGCTCCAGGCGCCTCCCCGCCCGAATGGCACCTTGAAGGCACCGTCCTTTCGCTCTCCCTCGATTCCCAAGCCTTCGCCTACCGCGTGGTTTTCTAACCGGATTTCACTGCCGGCGCAGTCGGTGTTTTTTTCAATGTTGCCAATATTCTCTCCCGCCGCTGCTGATTAGGCGCCAATGACAGCAGAATCGTGATAGACTTTTGGTCTATGCAAACCGAAAGACGTTCTTGGTTGGGGATGGCGCTCGATGCGGTGTCGCACGGGATGGCCGTGCTTGTGCTGCTTGCCGGCGCGGCCGCGATGGCGTGGCCCGGTGCCGCGAAGAGCGCGGTGCCCGCATCGTGCGTGCCGTGGCTCCTCGGCGCGGTGATGTTCGGCATGGGACTCTCGCTGCGCGGTCGCGACTTTGCACTGGTGCTGCGGCGGCCGCGCGATGTCGCAATTGGCGTTGCCGCCCAGTTTATTTGCATGCCGCTTATCGCCTGGGCGCTTTCAAAAGCGCTGAATCTGCCGCCCGAACTGGCGCTCGGCGTGATCCTCGTCGGGGCGTGCCCCGGAGGCACGGCCTCGAATGTAATCGCCTATCTCGCGACGGGCGACGTCGCCCTCTCGGTCACGATGACCTCCTGTTCGACGCTTCTTGCCCCGTTCGCGACGCCTGCCATCGTATGGCTGCTCGCGGGCGAGTCGGTCGGCGTGGACGCCGCCGCGATGTTTGTCTCGATCGTAAAAATCGTCATCGTTCCGGTTGTTGTCGGCGTGGCGGCGAACGAACTGCTACCGCTCTTCGCCGCGCGCGTCCGCCGCGCGATGCCGGCCTTTTCGTCGGTCGTCGTGGCGGTCATCGTGGCGGGCGTGGTGGCGGCCGGCGCGGAGCGGATTCGCGCGACGGCGGGACTTGTCGCGCTCGCGGTCGTGCTGCACAACGGACTCGGTCTGGCACTCGGATGGTGCGTCGGACGGCTCTTTCGCATGGACGCCGCCCGCCGCCGCACACTCGCCATCGAGGTCGGCATGCAGAACTCCGGCCTCGCCGTGTCGCTCGCCGCGATTCACTTCGCCTCGATGCCGCTCGCAGCCGTTCCGGGCGCGCTCTTCAGCGTGTGGCACAATGTCAGCGGCGCGGTTTTTGCCAACTTGTGCGCGCGCCGATCCTCACCCCCGCTGTCGGACACAATTCCCCCTACCGCATGACGCCATCGGCGGATATGGCGACCTTGCGCCGAAAGTCGAGCGCGCGGATGCCGGGAACGTGGCCGTAGGGGAAGCCGGCGAAGACGGAGCACGTCAGCGAAGCCGCGAAGGACGGAAAGAAGGCGTCCAGCGCGGCGCGCTCCTCGCCGGTGTGGCGGAAGTCGCAGAGGATGACGGCGGACGCGCCGTCGAAGAACCCGCCGTCCGCCATTTCGCGGAGTCCGGCGATGACGTCGGGGGCCTTGTGGCGCGCGGTGCATTCGATGAAGACGATCCGCCCGGCGGCGGAAGGCGCAAGGCCCTGTTTCCAGAGCCAGTGCAGGCGCGTCGCATGTCCGCCCATGGGAAAGCCGGAGACTTCGCCGCCATCGGCGGCGCGCAGGACATCGAGGCTCATCGGCGGCAGGGGCGCGCCGGACATCACGCGCCGGAACCAGTCGCGCGCCTCCGGCGTGAGTCTTCCGGCATACGAGAGCATCGGCCCCGAAATCGGATGTCCCACGCCCTTGGCGAGCATGGCGTTGAGGAGGATCGTCACGTCGCTGAAGCCGACGACGGGC
This sequence comes from Kiritimatiellia bacterium, assembly GCA_017450425.1. Classification (GTDB taxonomy): domain Bacteria; phylum Verrucomicrobiota; class Kiritimatiellia; order RFP12; family UBA3636; genus UBA3636. Next base: position 557 of record JAFSUV010000209.1, on the reverse strand, counting down.
AAGTCCGGGCGGGCGCGCAGCGCGTCCCAGTCGAGAAGCGGCACGACTTCATCGGCCCCCTCTCCGCCTCTGGAGAAGAGGAGCATGTCGATTTCGGGGTCGAGCCAGAACCTTTCGAGGATGCGCGCGCGTTCGGCGGCCGGAGCGACCTCCGGCCCCGCGACGTTGGGCGCGACCTTCACCCGGTAGCCAGCCTGGACGAGGGCGTTCGTGCCGAGGTCGAGCTGCGTCGGCGAGATGATGGAAGAGATGGAGACGATGCCAATTGTCGCGATGTTCATTTCATTCGCCTTGCTGCGGGGCGCGCACGATTTCATAGAAAAGGGTAGCCGCATCGGTGTCGTAGGCGGTGTCGGCTGTGAAGCGCAACGCACCGGCTGCCTCGTCCCACGTGGCTGGCACCTCGCCAGCGCGGGCGCCCGTTGAGGAGAGGCGGAAGACGGCAAAGGACGGGGGCTGCGCCACCGCGCCGTCGGCGGCGCCGAACGTCAGCTCGATGTTTGCGCGGCCGCGCCGCACGAGCGCCGGGGTCTTGCCCTGCTTCTGCCAAGTGCGGG
>JAFSUV010000208.1 GCA_017450425.1 Kiritimatiellia bacterium | reverse complement strand
TCTTGTGGTTTTCGCCGGTGTAGTAGAGGATGCGCTCCGTCGTCGTCGTCTTGCCGCCGTCGATGTGGGCCATGATGCCGATGTTGCGGTACTTTTCGAGGGGGATCTTGCGTGCCATTGTCGTGGACTCTCGTGTGCCGGACGCCGCGCGCGGCGGGCCGGTGGGTTTTTGTTGCGATGTGAAAAACGCGGGGGATTCTAGCACAAGACCGGTTTCGCGTGCAACGCGAAGCGCCGATTCCAAAATCGAGGTGAATTTCCGGGCCGGAATCGGGGTCCGCCGGCCGGATGCGGCAGGCCATGCGCAGCGCACCGGGTCGTGTGCTACAATTCCGGGCATGAAACGCTTTTTGACTGCGAGCGCGGTGCTGTGCGCCGCACTTTGTTCCTTTGCGACCGATCCAGGGGCGTTGCGCGCGGTGTCGCGCTCGTTCAGGGACGGGGACGGCAAGACCGACGTCATGGCCGACACTGCCGAATACAGTTTCGCGAAATCCGGGCCGGACGCCGGATGGACGACGTTTTCCGGCAATGCCGCGATACGCCGCGGCGGCTGGGAACTGAGGGCCGACCGCATCCGCTACAACTCCGAAACCGGCGATGCCGAAGCGATCGGCAACGTCGCGCTCGTGGGCGACGACGGTACGCTGTGGAAGGGCGACTCGCTCGCGATAAACATGCGCGACAAGGCGGGCCGCGCGGACGGCATCGATCTCTACGCGGCGCCGTTCCGGGTGCTGGCGCAAGACGGCGGCTTTCTCGCGCCGACATCGACCAACCAGGCGTACGTCATCCGCAACGCGACGCTTACGACCTGCACCAACGAGCCCGGGCGCTTTCACTGGGCGGTGTCCGCCGGCCGGGCGCGGATACGGCCGGGCGACGACGTCACGGGCTGGGACGTCGTGCCGCATCTTTTCGGCGTTCCGTTCTTCTTCTACCCCTACTACTGGAAGGACCTTTCGCGCCATTACGGCTTCCGCTTCCAGCCCGGCTACACGCACAAGTGGGGCGCGTTCCTGCTCTCGACCTACAAGCTGCCGATCCTTAACGACAAGCGCAACGACGCGTACATCGACTCGTACACGTTCGGCGACTACCGCACCGAGCGCGGCTTTGCGTTCGGCGAAAAGGTGTCGTGGTCGTTTGGCGACGACGAGTCGCACGGCTACATCACCGGGTACATGATACCGAAGGACGAAGACTTGCCGAAAGTGCTCGACCAGGACGAAACCGAGCGCCACCGCGTGCGGTTCCTGCACTACTGGAACGCGACCGACCGCGACCAGGTGCTCGCCCACGCGCTCTACGTCTCCGACAGCAGAGTCCAGCGCGACTTTTTCCGCAAGGAATACCGCGAAGCGGCCGATCCCGACAACGACGCGTCGTACACGCACTATGGCGACGCCTTCTCGGCCGGCATCGAGGCCAGTTTCCGGCTGAACGACTTCCAGTCGCGGGTGGAACGCCTCCCGGAAGCGTGGTTTTCGCTCAACGCCGTGGAGCTTGGCGACACCGGAGTGTACCTTGAAAACGACACCGCGCTTTCGTTCCTGCACCGCAGGTTCGGCGAGAGCGACGAAGTGAACGACGCGAACGGCAACCCGCGCGCGCTCCGCACGCCGGCGGACGACTACGACGCGTTTCGCGGCGACACGCACTTCACGCTCTCCCATCCGGCCAAATACTGGGGCTTCCTCTCCGTGGTGCCCCGCCTCGGCTGGCGCGGCACATACTACGACAAGACGATGCGCGAAATCGTCTCGACCGAGACCGTGACGACTTCCACGACGAACGAACTCGGGCGGGTCTCTTCGCAAACGGAGGAAAAGACCCTGACGCGCACGGAGGAGGACGACGCGGACTTCCGCTCGGTGTTTGAAATCGGCGCCGAAGTTTCGACGCGCGCGTACGGGTTCTGGGACGATTCCGCCGGCGACCGCTGGCGCCACGTCGTGGAGCCGTACAGCGACTGGTCCGTAATCCCGGAGCCGAATGTCCGCCCGTACCGCCTGTACCAGTTCGACAGCATAGACCGCATCGACAGCCAGAACGCGCTGCGGCTCGGTCTGCGCCAGCGCTGGCAGCGCAAGCGCCCCGACGGCTCGACGCGCGAAATTTTCTATGCCGACTTCTACGCGGACTTCGACTTCGAGACCGATGGCGACGAAGACGTCTTCCGCGACGTCGGATGGGATTTGCGGTGGCGCCCGGCTTCGTGGCTCCGGCTTTCCACGAAGGGCCTGTACGACGAAGCCTCCGGCGACGTCAGCTCCGCCGAGGCCGTCGCGACGGCCACGCACGACATTTTCCGGTGCGATGTCGAATACCAGTTCAGGAACGACGAAAACAGCCTTTTCTCGGGCTACCTCTCGTGGTACGCCAACGAGCACTGGGGCTTCGACATCTTCGGGCGCTACGAATTCGAGGAGAGCCAGGTCGAGGAGATCGGCGGCTGGGTGCAGTACTCCTGGGACTGCATCGCCATGCGACTCGTGGCTTCCGTCGAGCCGGCGTACAAGAACGCCGACGGCATCGAAGAGGAGGCGGACTGGCGCATTTCTCTCGTGGGGTGGCTTACGGATTTCGTGCCTCCGAGCGTGATGGAAGAGGACAACCGGTGAGCGACGCGAACCTCCCGCGGTTCAGCCTGCTGGACGTCTTTCTCACCGGAGCGCGGCTGGAGGACGCGACGCGCGCCGCCATCGGCTTCTGCCGCGATGGCGGGCCGCGCCGCTACGTCTGCGTCTTCGCCGTCGATTCCCTCCTCAAGTGCCACGACGATCCGCGCCTCGCCGCCATCGCCAACTCTTCGGCCATGACGCTCTGCGACGGCATGCCGCTGGTGATGGCGGGGCGGTTCCTGGCGCGTCTTGACATGACGCGCTGCTACGGGCCGGACTTCATGCTCGCCGTGGCGGACGCCGGGCGCGCCGTCGGGCTGAGGCACTATTTCTACGGCGGCTGCGACGAAGAGACGCTTTCGCTTCTGCGCGCCTCTTTCAAGCGGCGGTTTCCCGGCATCATCGACGCAGGCGGCGAAGTGCCGCCGTTCCACCCTCTCTCTCAGGAAGAGCGCGCCGAGACCGCGAAGCGCATAAACGCCGCGGCGCCGGATGTGGTGTGGGTCGGCATCGGCACTCCGAAGCAGGACTTCTGGGTGAGCGAAATGAGGCCGCTTCTCGACGCGCCGCTGCTCGCGGCCGTCGGCGCGGCGTTCAACTTCCACGCCGGCAAGGTCCCGCAGGCGCCGCTCTGGATGCGCCGCTGCTGCCTCGAGTGGCTCTACCGCCTGTGCGTCGAGCCGCGCCGCCTGTGGCGGCGGTACGTAATCGGCAACCCGCGCTTCCTTTTCCTCGTCCTCAAACAGCTTGTCACGCGCAGACCGCGGGCACTCGGCTCGCGGCTTTAGTCTTACAACACAGGGCAAAAAACATGTTCACGCTTCTCGGCAACCCGGCATTCCCGGATTTCAAGGTCTCCCGCCTCGAAAAGGAAATCGGAGCGGCACTGGGCTTCGACGTTTCGCTCGAAGCGGATTTCGTCTATCTGCTCGACGCGCCGGAGAACCCCGACGACGAAACCGCGGTCGCGGTTTCCGAGCTGCTCGACGCCATCGGACGCACGCCGTGCACGGCGGAGGACGGGCTTTTCTTGGCCCCGCGCAAGGGCACGGTTTCGCCGTGGAGTTCCAAGGCGACGGACATTTTCCGCTCGTGCGGCCTCGGCGGCAAGGTGAAGAGGGTGGAGCGGGCGATCCGCTTCGCGGCGAAGGATTCGTCCGGCGCCGTCGTGCCGCCGCGGACGCTGGCCTCCGCGGCGTCGTGCTTCCACGACCGCATGACCGAAGGCGTTTACGACGACCTTTCGGACATCTTCGCCGCCGGAGAGCCGAGCCGCGGCATGGTTTACGACGTCCTCGGCGAAGGGCGCGCGGCCATCGAAAAGGCGAACGTCGAAATGGGCCTCGCCCTTTCGCCGGGCGAAATCGACTATCTCGCCGACGCTTTCGCCAAGGCCGGAAAAAATCCGACCGACACGGAAATCGTAATGTTCGGGCAGGTGAATTCGGAACACTGCCGCCACAAGATATTCAACGCCTCCTGGACCGTTGACGGAGAGAAGAAGGACAAGTCCCTCTTCGGCATGATCCGCGGCACGCACGCGGCGCACCCGGAGGGGACGCTCCTCGCGTATTCGGACAATTCTAGCGTGATCGAAGGCTTCAAGACCGATGTTTTCGACCGCGACGGCGCGACGCGGGCGTACGGCTACCGCGAGTCGCCGCTCGACATCCTCATGAAGGTCGAGACGCACAACCACCCGACGGCCATTTCGCCGTTTCCCGGCGCCGCGACCGGCGTGGGCGGCGAAATCCGCGACGAAGCCGCGACCGGCGTCGGGTCGCGCTCGTCGTGCGGAATCTGCGGCTTCATGGTGTCGGACCTGCGCATCCCCGGCCACCCCAAGCCGTGGGAAAAGGACGCGCCGCATTCGCCGCGGCTGGCGTCGGCGCTCTCCATCATGACAGACGGCCCGCTCGGCGGCGCCGCCTTCGGCAACGAGTTCGGGCGGCCGCAGCTGTGCGGCTTCTTCCGCACGTTCGAGGCGGACGCCGCGGGCCGCAGCTGGGGCTACGACAAGCCGATAATGCTCGCCGGCGGGATGGGGTCGATCCGCCGCGAAATGGTGCTCAAGAAGGAAATCCCCGCCGGAGCCCTCATCGTGCAAATCGGCGGGCCGGCGATGCGCATCGGCCTCGGCGGCGGCGCCGCTTCGTCGCTCGCGCTAGGGCAGAACACCGAGGAGCTCGACTTCAATTCCGTGCAGCGCGGCAATCCGGAGATGCAGCGCCGCTGCCAGGAGGTGATAGACGCCTGCGTCGCGCTGGGCGAAGGAGGCAATCCGATCCTTTCGATACACGACCTCGGCGCCGGCGGCCTCTCCAACGGCTGCCCGGAACTCGTCGAAAAGACCGGCGGCGCATTCGACTTGCGCGCGGTCGCGAACGAAGAGCCGTCGATGTCGCCGATGGAAATCTGGTGCTGCGAAGCGCAGGAGCGCTACGTGCTCGCGCTGAAGCCCGAGGCGAAGGAGGCGTTCGCCGCGATGTGCGCCCGCGAGCGCTGCCCCGTGGCGTTCGTCGGCGTCGCGACCGGCGACGGGCGGCTCGTCCTCTCCGATTCCGTTTTCGGCGACAGGCCGATCGACATGGACGTCGCGACGCTTCTCGGCAAACCGCCGCGCATGCACCGCGACGCGATTCGCGTGCCGGCGGGGCTGCCGCCCGTGGCGTTCGCTTCGCCGGCGGTGCGCTCCGAGGCCCTCCAGGCGTCTCCCGTGCCGCCGCCCGCCGCCGATCCGCTGCTCGCC
>JAFSUV010000207.1 GCA_017450425.1 Kiritimatiellia bacterium | reverse complement strand
GTGCTCGGCGTCTGCATCGGCGGCGACAGGGCGGCGTCGTTTGCGGCCGCAAAGGAACAGCTCTTGCGCAGTCTCGGCGACTCTTCGCCGGTTCCGGAACTGGCGGCGCTGGAGAGCCGCGTCCTTCAGGCCTCGAACTCGCTCGGCATCGGCCCGATGGGGCTTGGCGGCAAGACAACGCTTCTCGGCGTGAAAATCGGCGCCCTGGACAGGCATCCGGCGTCGTTCTTCGTAACCGTCGCCTACAATTGCTGGGCGCTGCGCAGACTGACGGTGGCGCTTTGAGCGTGTCCGCGCGGACGGCGGGCGGCGATCAGTTTTCGCCGCCGCCGATCGCGCTCGCGACCGCGCGCCGCACGGCGCCGAGGCGCTCGCGCTCCTGCACCGAAAGGACGTCCTTGTTTTTGTCAACGATGGCGATTTGCTTCGCGGCGCCAAGCGCGTCGCCGAGCTTTTCAAGCGCTTCCGCAAGGTGCAGGTTGACGACCGGATTTGAAACCGCCGAGCGGGCGGAATCCGCATCGAGGGCCTTTTTGAATTCGGCGGCGGCTTCGGCATAGCGCCTTTGCGCATACAGCGTTTCGCCAAGCGTGTCGTAAAGGTTTCCGCCGGCGGCGGCGCCGGCGCTTTCAAGCGCCATGCGCGCAAATTTTTCGGCTTGGGCCGGATTGCCGATCCGCGCAAGAAGCGAAGCGAGGTCGTTCAGGGCGGGCAATGTCGGCTTGGCGGCGACGCTGGCCTGGAGCAAATTGACGGCGCCGGCATCGTCGCCGCGCTGCACCGCGACGCTGCCGAGCACCCACAGGGAAAAGGCGTCGCGCGGGCGCAAGGAAAGCACCGCCTTCGCGGCGGCGGCCGCCTTGTCGCGATCTCCGGCGCGAAACGCCGCCTCGAGCGCGATGCGATGTGCCGCCCACGCCAAATCGCCGTCGAGGCCCTTTGCGGCGTCGAGCGCGGCGAAAGCGTCTTGCGGCCTCATCGCGGCGACTGCGCCGGCGGCCTTGGCGAGCGCCGCGACCGCGGAATCGCGCGATTCGGCGAAGTCCTCCGCCGCCTTCGCCCAGTTGCCGAGCTCGATCTGCGCCGGGGCGAAAACCGACGAAACGACGAGCGCCATCTCCTCGGAGTCCTGCTCGAGAGCCTCCTGCAGTTCGGCGCGAAGCGATGCAATCGCCGTCGCGTCGGACTTGGCGGCGAAGGCGCGAACGGTCGCGGCGGCGGCAAGCATCCAGAACGGCTTGCCGCAGACGAGCCGCGTTACCGGAATTCCGCGGGCGCCAGGCAAGGCGAAGCGTTCCAGCAGCGCTGCGGCCTTTACGCTGTCGCCGGACGTTTTCATCACGACCTCGGCCGCTTCGAGCCGGAGTTCCGGCGTGAGGCCCGCTTCACCGACGCGCTTTTGCAGAAACGCGACATCGGCGTCGCAGTTGCCGCGCTGCAGCGAGAACGAGAGGCGCACGAGCCCGGTGATCGCTTCGCGCGGGGCGTCGGACGGCAACGCCGCAATGGCGGCCTTGGCCCCATCGGCGTCCGCCGCCGCAAGCCCGGAAGCCGCCCAAAACCATCCGGCGTCCCAGAAATCACTTGGGGAAAGGAGGACGCCGCCCTCCACGGCGAGTACGGCGCCGTCGGGCTTGACGCCCTGGAGTTTCTTCGCGAGCGCAAGGCGCGCCGCAGGATCCGGCGCGGCGGACTTTTTTTCGAGCGACGAGAGGTTGAGCGTCGCGCTCGGAGAGTCGGGAAGGATCGCCGCCGCAGACTCGAACGCTTCCTTGGCGGGCTTAAAGGCGCCGCCCTTTGCGAGCCGCACGCCGAGGTCGTTCGCCAGGCGCGAAAAATGTCGCCTCAGCGCGGCCGCGAGCGCGTCGTCGCCCGAACCGATGGCGGCGAAAGTTTCGCCGATTTCGTCGCGCGCGCCTTCGAAAAGCGTACAGTCCGATTCGCCAGGCACAGTCCCGGATTTGACGATGCGCCACACGGCGCCGCTCGGAATCGAATCGTAGCCCGCAGCGAGCGCCGGCGCGGCCGGTGCGTCCGCGAGGGCGAATGCGGCCATGGCGCCGGTCGGAGCGTCTTCAAGCCATGCGACCATGAACGCCATCGGGCCGAGTTCGGCGGCGTCGGCGACGCGCTTTGTCGGCGCGACTTCCGCCGCGCGCGAGCGGAACACGGCGATCGATTCGCGCGTTTGCGCGCGAATCGGCACGACGAAAAGCGACGGATCCGTTTTCGCGGCCCGGTGCGAAATCGCGGCGGCGAGCGCACCGTCGCCGACAATCAGGAACTTCGCGCCGCGCGCGCTTTCGACAATCGGGTCAACGGCGGATTCCGGCGTGGCGCAGTGCCCGAAAACGCCGAGAAGAGCGACAAGATTGAAAACTGCCAGTTTTTTCATGATGGGCATTCTACCATTTTCGCCGGCGCTTCGGTTCGCGGGCGGCACCCGGCGTCCGAAGACTTTCCGCCGTTGCGCGGAGCAAGAGCGTGCGGTATCATCGCGCGCATGGACTGCGAACAAATCTCTCTGGCGGGGTCGTGGAGACTCCGCAACATCGGGTCGCGCGGGCTGCCGCCCGGCGTCGGCTCCGTCGATGTGCCGGTGCAACTCCCGGGCGACAACTACTCGGCGCTACAGGCCGCCGGAACGATCCCGGACCCCTACTGGCGCGACAACGAAAAGGCCGTGCAATGGGTTGCGGACGCAGACTGGTCGTTCTCCCGCGCGTTTACGGTGCAGGAGGCCGCTCTGCGCGCCCACGCCGCGTACCTCTCGTTCGATTCCATCGACACGGTGGCGGAGGTGTTCGTGAACGGCAGGAAGGCCGGCGCGGCCGACGACCAGTTCCGCCGCTGGCGCTTCGAGGTGGGCGGTCTGCTGCGCCCGGGCGAAAATGAACTGGAAGTCCGCATCGCCTCCCCACGGCGCGCCGCGCGCGAGACCGCCGCGGCGGAGAAGCCGGAAGTGGCTGCCGCCGCGATCAACGACGGCACGGTGCCCGGCATCAACTTCCTGCGCAAGTGCCAGTGTTCCGCCGGATGGGACTGGGGCGTGTCGCTGCCCGCGTCCGGCCTCTACGGCGGCGTATCGCTCGCCTTTGCCGACGTCGCGCTGCTGGACGCGCTCTGGTGCACGCAGACGTTCGCG
>JAFSUV010000206.1 GCA_017450425.1 Kiritimatiellia bacterium | reverse complement strand
GACCTCTACGTGACCGTCTATGGCGGCCGCACGCGCCTCGGCGGCATCCTCCTCGGACGCGGCCTTTCGATCGCCGAGGCGAAGGCCGAGCTCAAGGGCGTCACGCTCGAGTCGCTCGTCGTCGCCGAGCGCGTCGGCCGCGCCGTGAAGGCGCGCCTCGCCACGGGCGAACTCGCCGCGGCGGACTTCCCGCTGCTGCTCCACATCGACAAGCTTCTCGCCGGCACCGGCGAAGCGCCGCTGCCGTGGGACGCCTTCACGTTCGAATCCGTTTGCGAAAAGGCGCCGGCCGCGACGGTCGCCGCCCCCGCCGCCCCCGCCGCCGCGCCCAAGCGCGAGACCCCGCTCGTCCTCGCCCATCGCGGCGGCCTCTGCGATTACGACGACAACGCGATCGGCGGCTTTGCCGACGCGCTTGCGCGCGGCATCGTCGGCGCCGAGACCGACGTGCGGCTCACCAAGGACGGCAAGCTCGTCATCATGCACGACGCCACGGTCGATCGCACGACGACCGGCACCGGCGCCGTGAGCGACATGACGCTCGCCGAGATCACGGCGCTGCGGCTGCGCCGCTCGGGCGAATGCGTCCCGACGTTCCGCCAGTTCTGCGCCGTTTACAGCGGCCGCGCGGATGTCGATGTCGAAATCGAGATGAAGGAGCATGGCGAGGAAATGACGCCGGAGCGCCTCGACCTGTACGTGAAGCTCCTTCACGACGAAGCGATCGAATGCGGTCTTGTCGAAGGCACTTACGCCTTCACCAGCTTCTCGATTCCCACGCTGAAGCGCTTCCGCGAGCTGTATCCCGACGCCCGTCTGGGCCTCATTTGCGGCGACCGCTTCTGCGAGGACGACATCGCGCAGGCGGCGGCGCTGGGGTGCGTCCGCATCGCCCCCGACTGGAAGCGCTCCGGCCCGATGATCGTCGAAAAGGCGCACGCCGCCGGGCTTTCCGTGAATCTGTGGTGCAGCGATTCGGCGGAAATCTACGACATCGTGAAGGAATGGGGCTCCGACGTCTCCACGTCGAACATCCCGCGCTTCATTGCCGAATACGCCCGCGACACGCAGGGCGTTTGAGGTCTGAGGGCAAGATGCTGAGACGTCTGGCGCTTGTTGCCGCAGCCGCAGTGGCGGCCGCATGTCCGTCCGGAGGGGAACCCGCCGGGCGGACATTTGCGGTCCGCACGGCCCGCGCCACGCGCCGGGACATTTCGGAAACGCTGGTTTCGACCGGTTCCCTTGCCGCCAACGCCGAAGTGTCGCTCCGGTCCAAAGTCGCGGGGCGGCTCGCCGCCACCCGGCTTGACGGCGGCGAAAACGTGCGCGAGGGCACGCGCGCCCGCGCGCTTCAGGTGCTGGCGGAAATCGACGATCGCGAGTGGAGCGCCAAAGTCGATGCGGCGAAGGCGTCCGTCGCGGCGGCAGAAGCGGAAGCGGCCGACGCCGGGCGCGAATTCGTCCGGGCCGGGTCGCTCCGGGCGGCGAACGCCATTTCCGAGAGCGAACACGACGCCGCGCTTGCCCGGCGCGACCGGGCCGCGGCCGCTCTGGCCGAGGCCCGCAGCGCCCTCAAGATGGCGCAGCTCGACCTTGAGGAGTGCGCGGTGCGCGCCCCGTTCGACGGCGTCGTGACGCGCAAGTCGAGCCACCCCGGCGCAATCCTTACGGTTTCCGACGAAATTTACGGCTTCGCATCGATCGATCCCGTTGAGGCCGTTTTCGACGTGCCGACCGCCGCCATGCCGCTCCTCAAGGCGGGCAAGACGCGCGTCAGGGTTGCCGTGGACGCCTATCCCGGCGAGCCGCTCGATCTCGTCGTCGCGGAGGTTTTTCCGGTGGCCGACCCCGACACGCGGACGGTTCGCGTGAAGGCGCTCGTCCCGAATCCCGACGGCCGGTACTTGCCCGGCATGTTCGCCACGGCGACGTTTGCGCTCGACGAGCGCAGCGGCGTGCTGGTCCTGCCGTTCGAAGCGGTGCTCAAAATCCAGGGGCGCAGGTGCGTGTACAAGGTGCAGGGCGGCAAGGCCGTGCTTGCCGATGTCGAAACCGGCCTCCGGCACGATGAAGTGCAGGAGATCGTCTCCGGCATTTCCGAAGACGACGAAATCGTCGTCGATGGCATCCACCGCCTCTGCGACGGCGCTTCCGTAAGCGTCGTCGAATAAGGCCGAGGCGCAGAGTTTATTGGCCACCTCCTCGCGACATCCCGATCAAGGCGGCTCCGCCGCCGCCGAAATTCCGGAGCGATATCCCGATCAAGGCGGCTCCGCCGCCGCCGAAATTCCGGAGCGAGATCCCGATCAAGGCGGCTCCGCCGCCGCCGAAATTCCGGAGCGATATCCCGATCAAGGCGGCTCCGCCGCCGCCGAAATTCCGGAGCGATAT
>JAFSUV010000205.1 GCA_017450425.1 Kiritimatiellia bacterium | reverse complement strand
TCAGCCGCCCCGGCCGAGCGCATGGCGCGGTAGCGCTCCACGAACGCTGCGTCGAACCCTCGCATCTCCGAAAATGGCGGCCCGGTTTCGTGCGGAGCGATTTTCCCGCCCTACGCGCCGCGCTTGGCCTCGAGCTGGCGCACGATTTCCGGCACGACCTCGCCCACGTCGCCGACGATGCCGACGTCGGCGACTTCGAAAATCGGTGCCGAGGCGTCCTTGTTCACCGCCACGATGAAATCGGAGCTTTGCATCCCCGCGAGGTGCTGTATCGCGCCAGAGATGCCGAGCGCGACGTAGAGCTTCGGGCAAACCGTCTTGCCGGTCTGCCCGACCTGGTGCAGGTGCGAAATCCAGCCCGCATCGACAGTCGCGCGCGAGGCGCCGACTGCGCCGCCAAGCGCCTTCGCGAGGTCGCGCACCAGGGCGAAATTCTCCGGCCCGCCAATCCCGCGGCCGCCGGAAACCACCACCTGCGCGCCGGCGAGGTCAACGTCGCCGCCGCCTTCTTTCACCGCCTTCACGAGGCGCATGCGCTCCGGCACTTGCGACAAATCCACCGCGACGCGCTCGATCTGCCCGGTCGCGCCCTCCATGCGGACTTTCTTGAACACGTTGGGGCGCACCGTGGCCATCTGGGGCCTGTGGTTCTCGCAGACGATCGTCGCCATTATGTTGCCGCCGAAGGCGGGCCGCGTCTGGAGGAGAAGATTGCGCTCGGCGTCCCACGCGAGAGCCGTGCAGTCTGCGGTAAGCCCCGCGTGCAATTCGGCCGCGACGACCGGCGCGAGCGCCCGCCCCGTGCCCGTCGCGCCGAAAAGGACGGCTTCGGGCTTCTTTTCCCGTATCGCGGCGCACAGCGCCGCCGCGTAGCAGTCGCCCTGGAAACGCGCGAGGCGCGGGTCGTCGGCGACATACACTTTCGACGCGCCGTGGGCGAAAAGCTCCGGCGCGAACGTTTCGCCGCCGTCCGAGAGGACGATGGCGGAGAGCCCGTAGCCGGACCCGGACGCCAATTCGCGCCCTTTCGACAGAAGTTCGAGCGTGACGCTGGCGATGGCGCCGTCGCGCTGCTCGGCAAAGACCCAGATTTCGTTCATTTCCGTGTGTCCAATCCGGCGCGGACGCAACCGGAAAAATGCCGTCCGTGTCCGCGCATGGGCGGCATTGTAGCAAAAAGGCGGAGCCGCTGCGGCCCCGGCGTTGTTCCGGGATCGGTTTTCCCTTGACTTGGAGTGCAGTCCGGGTGGTAGAATCCGCCGCATGAAACGCAAGGCGCCCGCGGGCTCCCGCAAGTGTCGCCGCGCGTTCCGTCGCGTCCGGTCGCGTTTCACCGCCGCCCGGTTCTTTTCGCCTGCGGCAAACTCAAACCTTCCATAGAAAGCAATGAACACCGTCGTTCTCGGCCGCACCGGGATCGCCGTCCCGCAGAACGGGTTCGGCGCCCTGCCGATCCAGCGCATCCCGAAAGCCGACGCCGTCCGTCTCCTGCGCCGTGCCTTTGATGGCGGCATCCGTTTCTTCGACACGGCCCGGGCCTACTCCGACAGCGAGGAAAAAGTCGGCGAGGCGTTCGCCGGCGGCCTGCGCGACCGGATTGTCCTCGCCACCAAGACGATGGCCCGGACGCCGGCCGAGTTCCGGGCGCAGCTCGAGACTTCTCTGCGCACTCTCCGGACCGACCGCATCGACATCTACCAGTTTCATTGCGCCGGACAATGCTGGCGGCCTGACGACGGCACCGGGATGTACGAAGAGATGCTCGCGGCGAAAGCCGCGGGCAAGATCCGCCACATCTCCGTCACGGCGCATCTTGTCGCCGTCGCCGAGGAATGCGTCGATTCCGGCCTCTACGACACGCTGCAGTTCCCGTTTTCGTATCTTGCCTCCGAGCGCGAGATTGCGCTCGTGCGGCGCTGCGAAGCCGCGAATGTCGGCTTCATTGCGATGAAGGGGCTGGCTGGCGGCCTGATCAATCGCTCGGACGCCGCGATGGCGTTCATTTCGCAGTTTCCGAACGTCGTGCCCATCTGGGGGGTGCAGCGCGAGCGCGAGCTGGATGAGTGGCTTTCCTACATGGCGGCCACGCCGGCGATGACGCCGGCGCTGGCGGCGTTCATCGAGAAGGAGAAGGAGTCGCTCTCGGGGTCGTTCTGCCGCGGCTGCGGCTATTGCATGCCTTGCCCGGTCGGGATCAAGATCAACAACTGCGCCCGGATGTCCCTCATGCTGCGCAGGGCGCCGTCCCGCGCGTGGCTCACGCCGGAATGGCAGGCTGAAATGGCGAAGATCGACGACTGCCTCGACTGCCGGAAGTGCGCGTCCCGCTGTCCCTACGGCCTTGACACGCCGGCGCTGCTGCGCACCAACCTCGCCGACTACCGCCGCGTCCTCGCCGGCGAGGTCCGGGTGTGAGCGCTTTCCTCTGCGGGCCGAAACCGGGCTAAATGTCGCGCAGCTCGAAGGCGGCGGCGAAAGCGCCGTCGCACGCCTTGTCCGGCGGAACGAGGAATGCGGAATCCGCCATCTTGAATTCCGGATGGCGGCGAAGGAATTCTTCGGCCACGCCTTCATTCTCTTCGCGCTCTATCGAGCAGGTGCTGTAAACGATGCGTCCGCCCGGCGCGAGGTGCCGCAAGGCGGCGTTTTCGAGGATGGCGAGCTGAGTCGAAGCGAGCGAGGAGAGGCGCTCCGGCGAAAAGCGCCAGCGGGCGTCGGCGCGGCGGCGCTGCACACCGGTGTTGCTGCACGGGGCATCGACCAGAATGCGGTCGAAAGGCCCCAATCCGCCGAGGTCGCGCCCCGACGCGCGCTTTGCATCCGCCACGAAAACGCGGGCGAACGCCTGGTCGATCCGAAACCGGCTGAAATTTTCGCGCAGCGGATCGAGCCGGTCGCGCCAGCAATCGGTCGCCGCCAAGAGCCCCTTGCCGCCCATGGCGGCGGCGATTTGCACGGACTTGCCGCCGGGGGCGGCGCAGGCGTCCCACACGCGCATGCCGGGTTGCGCGCCAAGCAGGCGCACCGCTTGAAGCGTAGCCGGATCCTGCACCGTCCAAAGTCCTTCCGCGAACCCCGGAAGCGAGTCGATATGCGACCCGTGCGGGATCACGACCGCCCGGCCCGGCGCACCGGGGTGGACCGTGGCCTTGACGCCGGCGTCCAAAAACGCGACGACGATCGCCGCGACCTCCGGGCCGCCCGGCAGTGTCAGCGCCGTCGCGTGCGCGGGGGTGTCGTCCCATTCGCAAATGGCCGCCGCCCTCTCGGCGCCCCAGCGGGCGATCCAGCGCTCCACCTGCGCATCCGTGTGCGAAGCGCGTACGGCGAGCGGGGCGCTTTGCAGCGCCTGGCGCACTGCGGGGAGATTGCGGATCAAGTTGCGGAGCACGGCGTTCACGAACCCGGCATGGCGGACGCCGGCGAAGGCCTTCGCGGCTTCGACCGTCGAAGCCACGGCGGCGTGTTCCGGGATGCCGTGCATGTCGATGATCTGGGCGGCGCCGAGGACGAGGGCGCACCACACGCGCTGATTGTCCGGCCGCCTCGGCACGAAATTGTCGAGCGCGTACGCAAGCGCCCTTATCCGGCGCACCGTCGTATAGACCAGATCCATCACGAACGGACGCCGGTACGGCGGCACGCTCCCGAACATGCGGTCCGGGAAGTCGCCGCTCTCCTCCCAGCGCGACACGATGCGAAGCGC
Organism: Kiritimatiellia bacterium; assembly: GCA_017450425.1. GTDB lineage: Bacteria > Verrucomicrobiota > Kiritimatiellia > RFP12 > UBA3636 > UBA3636. The sequence continues at coordinate 2,040 of JAFSUV010000205.1, read as the reverse complement.
GTCGATGCGCGCGAGCGTCCCGTCATCCGGACTGGATGAGGCGTTGCCCACGGCTAGATGCCTCCGCCCTCGGCGAAAATCGTTTCGTCCGGCACGCCGGGCACCCTGATGCGCGGTTCCGGCTGCGCGTTGAGCACCTTGCTCATGGGCGGCACGGAGTGGACGAGCCATACGTTGCCGCCGATCACCGAGTCGTGGCCGATCACGGTTTCGCCGCCGAGGATCGTGGCTCCGGCGTAGATGACGACGTTGTCCTCCACGTCCGGATGGCGCTTGACGCCCTTCACGAGGTGGCCATGCTCGTCCTTGGCAAACGAAAGCGCCCCGAGCGTGACGCCCTGGTAGAGTTTCACGCGACGGCCGATCGTGCATGTTTCGCCGATGACGACGCCCGTGCCGTGGTCGATGAAAAAGCCCGGCCCGATCGTCGCTCCGGGGTGGATGTCGATGCCGGTTGAGGAGTGCGCGCGCTCGGACATCATGCGTGGAAGCAGCGGCACTCCGAGCGCCAGCAGCGCGTGGGCCACGCGATGGGTCGCGATGGCGCCGTAGCCGGGGTACGACAGCACGACCTCCAGCTCCGACCGCGCTGCGGGGTCGCCCTCGTAGCCGGCGCGGATGTCCTCGCCGAGTTTTCTGCGGATGTCGGGCACGGCGGCGAAAAAGCCCTCCACCGCCGCCCGCGCTTCGGCGTCGCCAAGCCCCGCCGCGCAAACGGCACTGTAAAGGTCTTGGGCAAGTCCGGAAACCGGGACTTCGGAAAACGCCGTGGCGACGACGCCCGTGCCGTCCCCCGTCGCGCACACCGGCGTCACGAACGCGACAAGACCGCCGAGAAGCGCGCCGACAGATTCCTGCGACGGCAGCCGCCCCGCGACTTCCATTTTCCCGGCCCTTTCGCGCAAGGCGCACGCGGGGCAGACGCTCCTTGCGCCCTCCCACCTCGCCTTGGAGGCTGCTATCCAGTCGCTGACGCTTTCCACGATTTTAAAAAGCCCAGCCCACCTGGGCGGTGAAGCGGCGATCCGTCTTCTCCTTGCCGGCGGCGGGCATGTTCTCGTGATCGAGCGAAACCTTGAGCGCGAGGTTCATGGACGCCACCATCGGGATGTCGATGCCGGCCTCGGCCTTGGCGAACCAGTGGTCCGAATCGTCGGCGTCGCAGAGCCATTCCGCGAACTCGAACAGCGACACGTTGTCGCCCCACGACGGGATGTAGTCGCCGCGCTCCGCGAGGCGGAACGCCGTGTAGTTGTCGGATTCCGCGCCGGCGAGTTTTTCCTGCACTTCCGCGACGCCCGCCTCGATCGAAAGCTTCAGGCCTTCCTCATCCACGAGATAGGTGCCGAGGCCGGCGCTTTCGGAGACGCGGTAGCGGACGCCGGACACGTCGTCGTTGCGGGCCGAGAAGTCGCCATAGACGAAGAAACCGAGCCCTTCGAAGCGGCGCTTGGCGTTTACCGACGCTTTCGCGTAGCCGAGAGTGCGCTCGTCGCGCTCCGTGCCGTCGGAGTCAACGACTTTCGTTTCCTCCCAACCGCCCTCGGCGGAAGAGACCACCACGTAGCCGCCTTCGAGTTTTTTCGCCTCGGCACCGACGGAAAAGCCGCTCTTTTCCGTGTTGCCGCCCTGGGCGTCGAAGCCGAGGCCGACTTTGCCGGTCCACATGTCGGAAAGATCTTTTTCGGCGTCCGTCAGACCGATGGCGACGCCGGCCGTGGCGGCGACTTCGGCAAGGGCGGCCTCGGAATCGGCTCTGGCGGAGGAAACGGCGCAAGTCGCGATGGCGGCGATCGTCGCCGCAGAAAAGGCATGGAATTTCATTGTCAATTGATTTTTTTTGTCGGAGTGTCTTGATGCAACGGTGTTTTGTCGAAGAGCCATGATGCAACGATGGTTCTATCGGAACGGCTTGATGCAACCGCCGGATGCAGCATGCGGCGGAATGGCGGGAAGTTTACCACAACGCAGGGCAATGGAACAGACCAAACAGGCGCATTGCCCATTTTCATGCCGCCGCATCCGCGCGGCGGCGTTCCT
>JAFSUV010000204.1 GCA_017450425.1 Kiritimatiellia bacterium | reverse complement strand
GTTCCTCTTCATCACGATCGCGTGCGGGGCGTGTTCCGGCTTCCACTCGCTCGTGGCGTCCGGCACCACAGCCAAGCAGATCGCGTCCGAGAAGCACATCCGCCCCGTGGCGTACGGCGGGATGCTCCTGGAGGGGGTGCTCGCCATCCTCGCGCTCGGGGCGGTCGGCACGTACTCGCAACCGGAGCTGCTCGGCACGCTCGGCTCCACCACGCCGGTGTCGCTGTTCGCTTCCGGCCTCGGCTCGTTCTGCACCTCGCTCGGCATCCCGCTCGAGGCGGGCACCGTGTTCATGTCGCTCGCGGTTTCGGCGTTTCTCATGACTTCGGTCGATACCGCGACGCGGCTCGCCCGGTTTTCGTGGCAGGAGCTGCTGCCGCGCTCCGGGATGTTCACCGCCACGGGCCTCGTGGTCGGCGTCGTCGCCCTTCTCCTCCTCGGCAGCCCCGAGGCGGCGAAAAACCTCTGGACGGTGTTCGCCTCCGCAAACCAGCTTCTCGCCGGGCTTACGCTCTTCACGGCTTCGCTCTGGCTCTACAAAAACCGCCGCGCCTGGTTCGTCACGCTCTTTCCGATGCTTTTCATGCTGGCCGTGTCCTCGACAGGCCTGTTCATGCTTTGCACCGGCTCGTGGAAGGCCGGCAACAAACTGCTCGCCTTCGTGACGGCGGCGCTCCTCGCGCTCGCCGCGGTGCTCGTCGCGCTCGCGATTTCGTCGTTCGGCGCGGCGCGGCGGCGCTCTCGCCCGGACGCTTCGACACGGAAAAACTGAACGGAACAACATGGACAGCGGCGGCGAAACTCTTCTCAGCGTCGAAAACCTGCGCAAGTCGTTCGGATCGAACGAAGTGCTGCACGGCGTGTCATTCTCGCTCCGCAAGGGCGAAGTCATGGCCGTGATCGGCCCGTCGGGCGGCGGCAAATCGACGCTCCTGAGGTGCGTCGTGAATCTCGAAGCGGTGAGCGGCGGCACGATCCGCGTGGGCGGCGACGCGCTCGTCGAAAACGGCGTTTACGCGCCGCCGGGCGTCCAGCGCAGGATCTGCCTCCGCATCGGCCTGGTGTTCCAGCAGTTCAACCTTTTCCCGCATTTTTCCGTGCTGCGCAACCTCACGGAGGCGCAGCGCGTGGTGCTGCACCGCTCGCGCGAACAGGCCGCGTCGCACGCGATGGATCTGCTGGAGAAGATGGGCCTCGCCGCGAAGGCGGATTCCTATCCGTGCGAGCTCTCGGGCGGGCAGCAGCAGCGCGTCGCCATCGCCCGCGCGCTCGCGCTCGATCCCGAAGTGCTCTTTTTCGACGAGCCGACCTCGGCCCTCGACCCCGAGCTCACGGGCGAAGTGCTCAAGGTGATCCGCGACCTTGCGGACGAAAAGATGACGATGGTCGTCGTCACGCACGAGATGGCCTTCGCGCGCGACGTCTCGGACCGCGTCCTGTTCCTCGACGGCGGGGTCGTGGCCGAAGAGGGCGCTTCGCGCGACGTCATCGATTCGCCGCGCAACGAGCGCACCCGCGCGTTCCTGCGCCGCTTCGGCTCGTAAGCGGAAGGGTTTTCTTCGGATCCTGAACGGGGTTTGTACCGGAAGCGCAACCATGCAAGGCGGCACACTCGGCATCATCGGCGCGGCGTTCGGCGGGATCGGCGTGTTCCTGCTCGGCATGCGGTTCCTGTCAGACGGCTTGCAGGCGCTCGCCGGATCGCGGCTCAACCGGTGGATATCCTCCGTGGCCGACAACAGGCTGCTCGCGCTCCTTTCCGGCGTGTGCGTCACGTGCGTCGTGCAGTCCTCGACCGCCACCACGGTCATGGTCGTGGGCCTCGTCGATGCCGGCGCGATGTCGCTCGCCCAGGCCGTCGCCGTGGTGTTCGGCGCAAACGTCGGCACCACGCTCTCGCTCTGGCTCCTGGCGCTCGACGTCTCGAAGTGCGGCGGCATAATCGTGGGCGTGGCGGTGTTCGTCCACCTCTTCGCGCGGCGCGAGCGCCTCCGCAACGCCTCGATGGCGGCCATCGGCCTCGGCATGATCTTTTTCGGGCTGGAGACGATGAACGCCGGCTTTGCGCCGCTGCGCTCCATGCCGCAGGTGCGCGAAGCGCTCGGGTTCTTCGAGGCGACATCGACCCTCGGGTTCCTCGGCGCGGCGCTGGCCGGCGCCGTCGCCACGGCCGTCGTCCACTCGTCCGCCGCCGTCGTGCTGCTCGCGATGGGGCTCGCCGGCGCCGGCGCCGTGGAGTTTCCCACCGCCGTCGCGATCGTCCTCGGCTCCAACGTGGGCACGACCGCGACCGCGCTTGTTTCGTGCATCGGCGCTTCGCGCAACGCGCTGCGGGCGGCTCTCGCGCATACGCTTTTCAACGTGGCCGGCGTGCTCGCCGCGACTCTGGTCTGGCGCAGCTTTTCGGCGCTGTGCATGGCTCTGGCGGACGCCGCCCGCCCGGAGAGAGGCCCGTCCTACTGGCCTTTCGCCATCGCATGCGTCCACTCCTGCTTCAACGTGGCCACCACGGCGCTGCTGTTTCCGCTGATGCCGCTCTTCGTCGCCGCGGTGCGGCGGATCGTGCCGGAGCACGAGAGCGAAAAGGAGGTGCAGGGCTGGAAGCCGCTGCACCTCGACGAACGGCTCCTGCACCAGCCGGCTGTGGCGCTCGGTCAGGCGCAGCTCGAAGTGCTGCGCATGGCGGACACCTGCGCCGGCATGCTGCGCGATTTGCACACGATACTCTCTTCGCCGGAGCGGGATGAAGACGTGGAAGAGAGCGTGTTCCGGCGCGAAGACGCCCTCGATATCGCCCAAAAGGAAATCAGCCAGTACGTGGGGCGCGTGCTCGAAACCGGGGTTTCCGGCTTCCAGTCCGGGCTTGCGCGGCGGCTCATCCGCCAGGCGGACGAGTACGAGTCCGTTTCCGACTGCATCCGCAACGCCCTCAAGGCGTACCTCAAGATCCGCAACGCGGGCGAAGACCTTTCCAACGAGGCCCGTGCGGAAATCTCCGCCCTTTGCGACAGCGTTTCCTCGCTTGCCGCCACGGTTTCCGACATCGTGCAGATCGGCGACGCCTTCAACGTGGCCGCCATCGAGAGCCGCAGCGAGGAAATCGAAAACGAGGCGAAGCGCTGCCGCGACGCGCACCTCGCGCGCATCGGCGCCACGTGCCGCTCCCCCGTGAAGTCGCTCGTCTATTCGGATCTCGTGAACGCGTTCCGCCGGCAAAACGACCATCTCGCCAACATAGCCGAAACGCTTCTCGCGTAGGGCGGGGCCGGCGCCTCGTCCGAGGGCCGGGCTAGTCGCCCCAGATTATGCGCCCGGCGGGGAAAACCGGGCCGTCGGCGCACACGCGGGCGACCGCTTCGGAGCCGTCGGCTTCGCGAACGCGCTGCGTGCAGCCAAAGCAGGTCCCGACCCCGCACGCCATGCGCCGGTCGAGCGACAGCCACGCCTCCTCGCGGCGCGCGAGGGCGCGCTCCTCCACCGCGCGCAGCATCGGCGCCGGGCCGCAGGCGTAAAAGGCGAGTTTTTGCGGAGACGGGCCGCCTCCCTGCGCTTCGCACCGCGCCAGCCAAGCGTCAAGAGCCGCCGTGACGAGCCCCCTGACGCCGGCCGAGCCGTCGTCCGTCGCGGCGTGGACTTCCACGCCAAGCGCCTCGAAGCGGTCGAGCAGCATCAAATCGGCCGCCGTCCGCGCCCCGACGAAAAGCACCGGCCGCCCGGCTTCGCCGGATGCGGCGCCATCGCCGGCGGCGCGACCGTGCGACGCCGCAAGAAAATACAGCGGCGCGACGCCGTAGCCGCCGCCGACAAGCACGGGGCGCACATCGCGCGCAGGCCGGGGAAACGGCTTGCCGAGAGGCCCCATGAGATCGACGGCGACGCCTTCCCGCGCCTTCGCCAGCGCCTCGGTGCCGCGCCCCACGATCTTGTAGAGGATTTCAAGCGTCCCGGAGGCGGGATCCGCGAAGCAGACGCTCAGCGGACGCCTCAGCGCGAAGGGGTCGAACGACGGCACGCGCACATGGACGAACTGCCCCGGAAGCGCGCGCCGCGCGCTTGCGGGTGAAAAAAGTCGGAGCAGGCGATACCCCGCTCCGACTTCTGAATTGGCCAATACTTTCGCTTCTTCGCGCATGGCCGATTTCCGGCTTCCGGATTAGGCTTCCTTGGCCTTCTTCGCTTCGAGCTTGCGCACCACCACTTTGGGGCGCTTGAGCATCGTGCGGATTTCAAGCGGCTGCAGCTTGTCGGCTTCGGCTTGCGGGAAGCCGAGGGCGACAAGGCGGCGCTTCTGCGCCTTCTGGCGCCGGGCACGCTCGGCCGGAGTCTTTTTGGGGCGGCGGACGTGCTTGATGCGTTCGACGTGGTCGTGAGACTGCAGAGACATTTCGTTTTCCTCCTCTGGATTACTTGGTCGCGGTTTCCGCAGACCCGGCCGCGGGCGCAGCCTCTTTCGCGGAGGCCGCTCCGTCAACCCACGAGAGCATCGCCATCGGGGCGCCGTCGCCGGGGCGGGCGGCAAGCTTCACGATGCGGGTGTAGCCGCCGTGGCGGCCTTCCATCATCGGGACGATCTTGTCGAACAGCTCCTTCGCGATCGCTTCGTCGCCGAGGAACGCCGCGGCGCGGCGGCGGGCCGCGAGGTCGCCCTTGCGGGCGAGCGTGACGAGCTTCTCGGCGACCGGCGCCGCGACTTTGGCCTTCACGACCGTGGTGCGGATGCTTTTCCGCTTCACAAGGCCGCCTACGAGCATCGATACGAGAGCCTCGCGATGCGACTTGGAGCGGCCGAACTTGACATTGCTACTTTTGTGGCGCATTTTTATCCCTTCCGCGTCTTATTGGAGTTGCGACAGGACGTTTTCGTCGAACTTCATGCCGAACGACAACCCCATCTGTTTGAGTTTGTCCTTGATTTCGCCGAGCGACTTCTTGCCGAAGTTGCGGTACTTGAGCATGTCGTTTTCGAGCTTCTGGCAAAGCTCGCCGACAGTGGAGATGTTGGCGTTGTTGAGGCAGTTCGCCGCACGGACCGAAAGCTCGATCTCGTTGACGGAAAGCTTCAGTTTCGCCACCAGATCGTCGGTCGCCGCAACGGGCGGCGCCGGCTTCGGCGCTTCTTCCTCGCGCTCGACCAGATCGGCGTTGTAGTTGACGAACACGTCGAGGTGGCGGCGGAGGATGTCGGCCGCGTGCACGAGCGCGTCGTCGGGATCGACCCTGCCGTCGGTCGAAATCTCGAGTACGAGACGCTCGTAGTCGGTCTGCTGGCCGACGCGGGTGTTCTCGACGTCGAAGTTGACCCGGACGACCGGCGAGTAGATGCGGTCGATCGGAATCACGCCGATTTGGGTCTGCTTGCCGGGCGCGTCCGGATTTTCCGGATCCGGATCCCACGCGGCGGGGCAGAAGCCGCGACCGCGCGAAACCGTCACCTCCATCTCGAACGTCCCGCTCTCGTCAACCGTGCAGATGCGATGGTCGGGGTTGAGGATTTCGACATTGCCGGCGGCGGCGAGGTCGGCGGCCGTGACGATGCACGGGCCGGGCTGCTTTATGAGGATTTTGACGGGTTCGTCGGAGTCGGTCTTGACGAGCACCTTCTTGAGGGCGAGCACGATCTCCGTGACGTCCTCCCTCACTCCGGGCAGCGCGCAGAACTCGTGCGGGGCGCCGGTGATCTTGACGGAGGAGATCGCACACCCTTCGATGGACGAAAGCAGGACGCGGCGCAGAGAGTTGCCTATCGTGCGGGCGTACCCGATTTCGAACGGGCCGGCGGTGTAGCGGCCAAAGGTGGAAGTGGCCGAGGATTCTTCCTTTTCGACCCCTTCCGGCATTTTGAAAGCGTTTAGGCGGATTGGCATTGTTCCTTCTCCTTGTTGTGGCCCCCCTTGCGGGAAGCCGGTTGGGAATTTGCCGCCGTCGCCGCGCTGCGGCGCCGCGTCGGCCGCGGCAGCACGCACGGAAACGGCGGGCGCGAAGCGCTAGCGGGAGTAGAGCTCGACGATCGTCTGCATGTCGATCGTCTCGGGCACTTCCGAAGGCTCCGGAGCACGCAGGAACGTGCCGGTTTTGGTGCTTTCGTCGAATTCGAGCCACCCGCAGGCCGCGCCGCGGGGATGCTTCACGGACTCGATGACCGCCACCATGTTGCGGTCGCGCTCGCGGATGCCGACTTTCTGGCCCGGCTTCACGATCGCGGACGGGATGTTCGCGAGGCGGCCGTCGATTTCGACATGGCGGTGGGCGACGAGCTGGCGCGCCGCAGGGCGCGTCGGCGCGAGACCGAGGCGGTAAACCACGTTGTCAAGCCGGCTTTCGCACATCTGGAGCAGCAAGTCGCCGGTGTTGCCTCGCTTGGCGAGGCAGACGTCGAAGAAGCGGCGGAACTGCTTCTCGAGCATCCCGTAGATGTACTTCGCCTTCTGCTTCTCGCGCAGCTGCAGCGCGTAGTCCGACGCCTTCTTGCGGCGCGTCTTGTTCGCCGGGCCGTGCTGCCCCGGAGGGAAGTTGCGGCGGTCGAGGAATTTGTCGGGCCCGAAGAGGGGCTCGCCGAAACGACGTGAAATCTTGGTCTGTGGACCGGTATAGCGTGCCATTTTCTAGACCCTCCTGCGCTTGCGCTGACGGCAGCCGTTGTGGGGCATCGGCGTGATGTCCTTGATTTGCGAGATCGACATGCCGGTGTTGGCGATGGCGCGGATCGCGCTCTCGCGCCCGGCGCCTGCGCCCTGCACCCGCACTTCGACTTCGTGCATGCCCTGGCCGATCGCGCTCTTCGCGCACTCCTGGGCCACGAGCGTACCCGCGAAGGCCGTGGATTTGCGCGAACCCTTGAAGCCCGCCTTGCCGGCGCTCGACCACGCGATGACGTTGCCGCGCGCGTCGGTGATGCAGCACTGGGTGTTGTTGAAGGACGCGGTGATGTGCGCGATGCCGGCCGGGATCGAGCGGCGGCGCTTCTTGCCGTCGTCCGCCGAAGCGGCTGCGGCCTGCATGACGTCGCCCATCACGATCTTCATCGCTTCGGAGCGGGCGTCATCGACGGGATTCTGCGCGGGAGCGGCGGCCTCGGCGGCTGGCGCGGGCTCGGTCGCCCCGACGGCTTTGTTTTCTTCTGCCATTTGCGGTTTCTCCGTTGATTACTTGGCGGCGTTCTTCATCGCGTTGCGCTCCGCCTTGTCGCGAACCGCGCCGACGGTGTGCTTCGCGCCTTTGCGGGTGCGGGCGTTGGTGCGGGTGCGCTGGCCGCGCACGGGAAGCCCCTTGCGGTGGCGGGTCCCGCGATAGCTGCCGATCGAGACCAGACGGCGGATGTTCTGCGAAACTTCGCGCCTCAGGTCGCCTTCGACATGGAAGTTGCCTTCGATGACGGCGATGATCTGGCGGATTTCGTCCGCCGTCAGCGTGTTGGCGCGCTTGCCGGGATCGATCTTCGTCTCGTCCAGGATGAACTTGGCGCGAGCCGGGCCGATGCCGTGGATGTAGCGCAGCGAAATCTCGATGCGCTTGTTGTCGGGGATGTCAATACCCATCAGTCGTGGCATGGCTCAGTCTCCTTACCCTTGCCGTTGTTTGTGACGCGGATTCGTGCACACCACGCGCACGATCCCTTTGCGGCGGACGATTTTGCATCGTTCGCACAACCTATTTACAGAACTGCGAACCTTCATCGGTTTATCTTTCAGTTTTGGTTGAAACGGGGCGGGATGTTATGGAAAAAAAAGAAAAAATGCAAGAAAAAAGTTCTGCGGGATGAAAAAATTTTTCGAGCATTCGCTCCGGCGGTCGAAATCGCCTGGTATTTGCGATAAAAACAGTTCGTTATTGTCGTTTGCGTGAAGATTTTCGCCGTTATTGTGGCGCACGTTTGCAAAAATATGACGGCGAAAAACGGAGCGCCCCGTCGTTCTCCCGGCGCATCGCCGGAAACCGCGACGGCGGCGGGCTTTTCGGCGGACTTGCATTTCACCCGTGTTTTCATTTTCGTCACGCAGAGGCGCAGAGGAGGCGGAGGCGCAGAGTTTTTGGTCACGCAGAGGCGCAGAGATTATCGGCCATCTCCCCGCGACATCCCGAATCAAGGCGGCTCCGCCGCCGCCGAAATCCCGGCGCGAAATCCCGAAATCCCGAAATCCCGAAATGCCGGCACCCTTTTTCCCCTACTTTCGGGCGCGTCCCTACCAGCCTTTTTTTTGCGGACGCGCCGTGGGCGCGTCCCTACCAGCCTTTTTTTGCGGACGCGCCGTGGGCGCGTCCCTAACCAGCCGTGTGCGAGCGCGCGCGCGAGTCGGGGAGAAAGGTGCCGGAATTTCGGGATTTCGGGATTTCGGGATCTCGCTCCGGAATTTCGGCGGCGGCGGAGCCGCCTTGATCGGAATGTCGCGAGGAGATGGCCAATAAACGCTGCGCCTCTGTGTGACGAAAATGAAAACACGGCTGAAACGCTGCGCCTCTGCGTGACGAAAATGAAACTGCGGTTGAAAACGATTCGGCGGTTTGGTAGTGTTTTCGGCGGTGTGCGAAAGGCACCTTTTGAACAATGAGAATCCTGATAACCGGTTCGCGCGGACAACTTGGCACCGACTGCGCAAAAGTGCTTTCCGGGCATGAACTTGCGCTGCGCGATCTGCCGCAAATCGACATAGCGAGCGACGAATCGGTGGCGCGCGAATTCGACGCCTTCAAGCCGCAAGTGGTGGTCAACTGCGCGGCCTGGACGGCCGTGGATGCCGCCGAAAGCGCAGAAGCCGACGCCTACCGGGCCAACTGCACCGGCCCCGCGACGCTCGCCGCGCATTGCGCCAAAAACGGCGCCCTTCTCGTGCATGTCTCGACGGATTACGTCCTGCCGGGAGACCTGCCCGTGCCTCAGGCGGCGGACGAAACGGCCGCGCCGGCGCCGCGCTCGGCGTACGGCAGGACAAAACTCGCCGGCGAGCGCGCGATCCTCGATTCCGGCTGCGAGTGCGTCATTCTGCGCACGGCGTGGCTCTACGGCGCGCACGGGCGGAATTTCCCGAAAACGATGCTCAGGCTCGCGCTTGCGAAGCCCGGCGACACCGCCCGCGTGGTGGCGGATCAGTGGGGCTGCCCCACCTGGTCGCTCCAGCTGGCGCGTCAAATCGCCGCCGTCATCGCGCTCGATCCGCAAAAACGGCCCCGCGGCGTGTGCCATGCCGTTTCGCAGGGCCATGCCAACTGGGCGGAATTCGCGGACGAGTTCCTTTCGCTCATGGGCGTGGCGCACAAAATCACGCCGTGCACCACGGCGGAATACCCGACGCCCGCAGTGCGCCCGGCCAATTCCATACTCGACGACCGCCGTCTGCGCGAAGCGGGGGTGCTGGTCATGGACGACTGGCGCGCCGCCCTCCAGGACTTCGTGAAGGAAAACCGCGAAGCGCTCCTTGCCGAGGCGGCGCAATCCGCAGCCGAGGCCGCCCTCGGACACACGTTTCGCGACCGTACGCTCCTCGCCACGGCGCTGACGCACCCTTCGTGGGTCTGCGAGCATCCGGGCGACGGGGTCGAAAGCAACCAGCGGCTCGAATTTCTCGGCGACGCGGTCGTGGGGCTCTGCCTCGCCGAAAACCTTTACGGCAGATTCCCCCAGGCGCCCGAAGGCGCGCTCACGCGGATGCGCTCGTCGCTCGCCAGCGGCGAAGCGCTCGCCGCCAAGGCTTCGGCGCTCGGTCTCGGGCGTTTCATGCGCTTCGGGCGCGGGGAAAAGGAAAACGGCGGGGCCGGGAACCCGCACAATCTGGCGGACGCGATGGAGGCCGTGCTCGGCGCAATCTGGCTCGACGGCGGCGCCGAAGCCGCCTTCGCCGCGTTCCAGCGCATTTTCGGCGCGGATTTGGCTGCGGTTTCGCCGCCGCCGCCCGGAGGCGAAAGTCCGAAATCCGAGCTTCAGGTTGTCGCCGCCAAGCGCGGCGAAACGCCGGTGTACGCGATAATCGACCGCCGCGGGCCGGATTCGGACACCGTTTTCACGGCCGAAGTCTCCGTCGGGGCGCTCAGCGCCCGCGGCGAAGGGCGCTCGAAGCGGCTCGCCGAAACTGCGGCGGCGACCGCGCTATTGGAAAAACTCCCGCGCGATTGACGGCGGGGGCGGGCGCGCGAAAAGTTCAGGCGTCGCCGTCCGTGCGGTGCAGCCACGCCGCGAAGCAGACTAAGCCGAAGTACCACGCCAGCACCGCTCCCGGATGCCACGGCGCGGTGTGGAACGTCGCGGCGGGCAATTCCGCGGCGAACGACGCCGCCTTCGCCATGAGGGACGCCACCGCGACGGCGAGTTTGTTTACCGGAAGCGCCGCGCACACCCATGACGGAAACAGTGCGGCTTCGGCCAGCGCCGCCAGCGCCGCGACCACGGAGACCGCCGCAAGGGGGATCACCGCGACGTTGCACAGTATCGACACCGGGCTGAGCTGGCCGAAGACCGTGGCCGTGAGCGGCGCGGAGGCGAGCCATGCGGCAAACGACACCGGGACGATCGCCGCAAGCCTGACGGTTTTTCGCACCGCAGGGCGCACAAGCGGCGGCAATCGCGCGGTGGCGCGGAGGAAGGCGCCGCCGGCCTTCGTGGCGCGGAATTCCGCCGCCATGGCTTCCGACAGCGGGCGCGCAAGGGCCAGAATGGCTCCCGTGCACAGGAACGAAAAGACGAATCCGATTTCAAACACCTGAAGCGGATCGAACGCCAGCAGCACGACGAGCGCGCCGGCGAGGGCGAGCACCGAGTCGCCGCGCCTCAGCGCGAACGGGGCGCCGAAGGCGAGGGCGGACAT
>JAFSUV010000203.1 GCA_017450425.1 Kiritimatiellia bacterium | reverse complement strand
GATGGGCGCGCCGGCGATCGACTGGGACGCGCTCGGCGCACTCGCCCGCGCGGCCGCCGCGCGGGCGCATGCGCCGTATTCCGGCTTCAGGGTCGGCGCCGCCCTGCTCGACGCCGACGGCGCCGTCCATACGGGCTGCAACGTGGAGAACGCGTCCTACGGCCTCTCCAACTGCGCCGAAAGGACTGCGCTTTTCAAGGCCGTGTCGGAAGGGCGCAGGCGCTTTTGCGCGATTGCGATCGCCGGCGGCACCGCGTCCGCCCCCGCGTTTCCGTGCGGCGCGTGCCGCCAGGCGCTCGCCGAGTTCTGCGGCCCGGAGACGCCCGTCGCGGTTTTCCCGCTGGAGCCGGACGGCGGAAAACCGGTGGTGCGGACGCTTGGCGAATACCTTCCGTTTTCGTTTTCGCTCGGCGGCGCCGGCGCGCGCGGCGGGGACTGCCGCCGATGAGCGCCGGGTGCGTCCTCTGGGACTGGAACGGCACGCTCCACGACGATGTCGAAGCGGCCGTCGCCGGCACGAATGCACTCCTCCGCCACCAGGGCAAGCGCGGCCTGTCGCTCGACGAATACCGCGCCGTATTTTCGTTTCCGGCGCGCGGCTGCTACGAAGCGCTCGGTATCGACGCCACGGACGAAAACTGGACCCTCCTGTGCGACCTGTTTTTCAAGGCGTTCGCGGCGCATCCGTCCAAGCGGCTTTTCCCCGGCGCGACCGGGGCGCTGCGAGCGCTGCGCGACGCGGGGTTCGTGCAGGCCATAGTCTCCTCGTCGGAAATTTCCGCGCTGGAAAAGGCGCTCTCGGCATACGGCATACGCGAGTTTTTCGCGGAAGTCGCGGGCAAGCCGGACGCCGCGGCCGGCTCCAAAATCGACGCCGCCGTCGCGCTCGGCCGCAGCTTGAAACTGGATCCGGAGCGGACTTGGGTGGTCGGCGACACCGGGCACGACAAGGAGGTCGCCGACGCGCTCGGCTGCAACTGCATCCTGCTCGCCACGGGCTACGAATCGGAGGCGCGGCTCCGCGCACGCGGCGCCGCCGTGGCCCATTCGATTGACGAAGTGCCGGCGCTCGTCGCGCGGCGGTAGCGCCGCGCCGCAAGGCGGCCGGACGCCGCCGCTAGTTCCCGGCGTATCCGCCGGGATGGGCGCTGTGCCACTTCCATGCGGATGCGATTATGACCTCCGGATCGGTCAGTTCGGCCTTCCAGCCCAGCACTTCGCGGGCTTTCGACGGATCGGCCACGAGTTCGTCCGGATCGCCGGGGCGGCGCGGCGAAATGACGGCCGGGATGGGGTGCCCCGTCACGCGGCGGGCCGCCTCCACGATCTCCTTCACCGAAAAGCCGCGCCCGGTGCCGAGGTTGAGCGCGCCGGAGAAGTCGGACTCGAGCGCCATCAGGTGCGCCCGCGCGAGATCGGAAACGTGCACGTAGTCCCGTACGCACGTGCCGTCGGGCGTCTTGTAGTCGCCACCGAAGATTTCGACCTTGTCCTTGCGCCCGAGCGGAACCCGCAGCACGTTCGGGATGATGTGCGTCTCGATCTCGTGGTCTTCGCCGAGATTCCCTTCGGCCCCGCAGGCGTTGAAGTAGCGCAGGAACACCGGGCGGAAGCCCCGGATGCGGGCGTACCAGCCGAGCATTTTTTCAGAGAGGAGCTTCGACTCGCCGTACGGGTT
>JAFSUV010000202.1 GCA_017450425.1 Kiritimatiellia bacterium | reverse complement strand
CCCCGGCGCCGAGCTGGCGCTGCTGCCCGGCGACCATTTTATCGCCGCCAAAAACAGCGCCGCCTTCAATCAGCGGGTGCTGGAATTTCTGCAAAAATAACGCGGCGCCCGGCGGACGCCAAGCTGCGGCAAATCTGCATCACGGTGCTTTCGATACTGTTCGACTACCGCGACTTCGTGTGCGTGATTTCGGACTATCTGGCGCGTCTGCGCCGCACGGGGGAGATACCCGTGGCCTACATCAAGCGGCATACGATAGGCCTGCGGCGCATAATGCATTCGCTCATCGTCGAAGCGAAGGCCCGCGGCGAATACGCGCGGGAGGTGAATCCCGCGCGCGCCATAGCGCTCATATATTCGCAATTCGAGGCGACGGCGGTGCGAATCACCACTACGGGCGGCGCGGACCTTGCCGAGGCGATCGACAGGACGGATGCGATACTCGCGGCGATACGCTCGCCGGACGCGCCGAGGAGGCTATTTTCGTGAAACCGGAAACGCCACGCGGGAAAACGGAGGCTGGAACCATGGAAAGGGAATACGGATCGCTCGCGAAACACCGGGCGTTTCTGGGGCTGCCGCCGGCGGACGGGCCGGTGGAGCCGTTTGCGTGCCGCCCGGGCGACGTGTTCGCGAAGCAGGTCGCGGGGCTGGCGAAGCGCCTCAAGGCGATCGACTGCAAAAAGACGGTCGTCGGCGTGAGCGGGGGGCTCGACAGCGCGCTCGCGCTCGCCGTCGCCGCCGCCGCGTTCGACCGCCTGCGCCTGCCGCGCGAAAACATACTCGCGTTCACCATGCCGGGATTCGGCACGACGAAACGCACGAAATCGAACGCCACGCTTCTGTGCGAAGGTCTCGGCATCCCGGTGGAGACGATTTCCATCGTCCCTGCGTGCCGCCGGCATTTCAAGGACATCGGCCACGACGGCAGGACGCCCGACGTGACGTTCGAGAACGCACAGGCGAGGATGCGCACGCTCATACTCATGGACAAGGCGAACATGAACGGCGCCATCGTCCTCGGCACCGGCGACATGTCGGAAATCGCGCTCGGCTGGTGCACGTTCGGCGGCGACCACCTGGCCATGTTCGCCGTCAACAACGGCATCCCGAAGACCGTGGTGCGCAAGGTGTGCTCGTGGTGGGCGCGGCGCGCCGCCGCAAAGTCAGCCCGCGCCGCCGAAGCCATGCGCGACATAGTCGCCACGCCCGTTTCGCCGGAGCTCGTAAAGGGGCAGAAGACCGAAAAAACCATCGGACCCTACGAACTGCACGACTTCTTCCTCTGGAACTTCATCGTCAACGGCATGGGCTCGAAAGACCTCGAGGCGGCGGCGCTGCGCTACTTCGCCGGGCGCTACGCGAAGGAGGAGATCGCCGCCACGCTTTCGATTTTCATGCGGCGCTTCTTCACGCAGGCGTTCAAGCGCAACTGCCAGTGCGACGGGGTGAAGGTGTTTCCGTTCGAACTTTCGCCGCGCGACTGGTGGATCCCGTCCGACCTCGGGCCGGTGCGCATCTGACACGGCGCGGCAAGGCGCAAAAAACCGCCGCCGCGCGACCACGCGACCACGCAACCACAAAAACACAAAAACACAAAAACACCATACGGCCATCAAACCATGGACATTACGAAGCGCGATTTCATCAAAGGCGCCGGCGCTCTTTTCGGGCTTGCGCCACTGGGCGGCTGCAAAGGATTCTTCGCTTCGCCGCGCGGCGGCGCGGCGGCCGGCAAACCGGAACTGACCATCGGCATAATCAGCGACATCCACATCGCATACTCCCGCGGCAAAGACGGCAAGGAGGCTTTCCACGGCGATGCGATGCTCCGCAAAACCCTCGAATGGTTCCGCGACAACGGCGCGGACGGCGTCGCCGCCGCCGGCGATCTGGCGGACCATGGCCTGCTCGCCGAGCTGGACAAGATCGGCGAAATCTGGTTTTCGGTGTTTCCCGGCGGCTGGGCGCCGGACGGGCGCAAAGTCGAACCGCTGTTCGTTTACGGCAACCACGACTGGGACGGCTTCAGATACGGCAACGCCGCCACGCGGCTCTACGGCGACGGCT
>JAFSUV010000201.1 GCA_017450425.1 Kiritimatiellia bacterium | reverse complement strand
GGCGCCCGCCCTCGCCGCCGCCGTTGCGGAAACGGCCGACGGCGCGGTGTCGAAGCCGGTGGAACTCGGCGAAAGCGTCTTTCTCGCTTTCCGGGCCGAATCGGAAAATTCCGGCGCGAAACCTCTCTCGGAAGTCTGGGACGAGCTGCGAAAGGGGCTGATCGCGAAAAAGAAGGCGGAGCTGTTCAAGGCCTGGATCGGCCACTTGAGGGCCGACGCCGTGATCGTCGAAACCCTGCCGTGGGATGACGAAAACGGCGGCGAAACGCAACCTTCGGAGCAGAACGACGGAGATCGGACATGAAGTGGACAGTTCGCAAATTCAGGGCCGCCAAGGGCGGCGAGCCGATGGGGCTCGTCACCGCGTACGACTACATCACCGCCCGCATGGCGGCCCGCGCCGGCGTGCCGCTCGTGCTCGTCGGGGATTCTCTCGCCACGACGGCGCTCGGTTTTTCCACGACCCTTCCGGCGACGATGGACGCCATGGTGCACCACGCCGAGGCCGTCCGCCGGGGCGCGCCTGACGCGCTCGTCGTGGGCGACATGCCGTTCCTTTCGTACGCGACGGTTCCAGACGCCCTGAAAAACGCCGGGCGTTTCATGCGCGAAGCGGGTTGCGACGCCGTGAAGCTCGAGGGCGGAGTGCCGCGGGCGGAGGCGATACGCGCACTCGTGCAGGAGGGCATCCCCGTACAGGCCCACATCGGGTTGCAGCCGCAGTCCGTGAAGAGCACCGGCTACGCGGTGCGCGGAAAAACGCCGGAGGACATCGCCGCGCTCGAGCGGGACATCGACGCCGTGGCCGCCGCGGGCGCGTTTTCGGTGGTGCTCGAGTGCGTGATGCCGGACGTCGCCGCCGCGCTCACGAAGCGCGTTGACATACCGACGATCGGCGTCGGTTCCGGCTCGGCGTGCGACGCCCAGTACCTCGTCCTTGCGGATCTTCTCGGCCTCGGCGACGGCCCGGCGCCCAAGTTCGCGAAGCAGTACGCAAGCCTTGCCGACACTGCTGCGGAGGCCATCGCCCGCTACCGGGCGGATGTGGCGCAGCGCGCGTTTCCAGACGCCGGGCACACCTACTAGAGCGGCCGGCGGAGCGGGGGCGCGCATGCGCTCCAGCGCCGCCGCGCGGGCGAAGAATGATTTCGGACGCCACAATAGAAGAAATCCGCGACCGCACCGACATCGTGCAGGTCATAGGCGACAGGCTGCAGCTCAAGCGCTCGAGCGGCGGCTTCGTGGCGTGCTGCCCGTTCCACAACGAGAAGACGCCGAGTTTCCACATCAGCCAGCGGCGGCAGCGCTACCACTGCTTCGGCTGCGGCGAAGACGGCGACGTATTCCAGTTTCTCGTGAAGCACGAGGGGATGGCGTTCACGGATGCCGTGAAGTACCTTGCCGAAAAATGCGGTGTCGAAATCGTGGAAAAGGCCGCCGATCCGGGCGCTCTTCGCAGCAAGCGGCTTCTGCTCGCCAATGCCGAGGCGGCGGCGTTTTTCCGCCGCTGCCTGCTGCAGATGCCTGAAGCGCAGGAGGCGCGAGACTACCTCGAAAAGCGGAAGCTTTCCGGCGAGGCGGCCGAGAAATTCGGCCTCGGATACGATCCGGACCGCCAGGGCGCGCTCGATGCCTTTGCCCAGGCCAACCGCTTCACGACGGCCGAAATGGTCGCGGCCGGTCTCGGCAGCGTGCCGGACGGCGTCGATCCGTCCGCGCCCGGCGTTTCGCTGCGCGACCGTTTCCGCGGGCGGCTGATGTTTCCGATAAAGGACCAGAGCGGCAGGGTCGTGGCCTTCAGCGCGCGCGTCCTCGATTCGTCCAAAAGCCGCGCCAAGTACGTGAACAGTCCGGAAACGGAGATTTTCAAGAAGGCGCGCGTCCTTTACGCGCTTGACCAGGCGCAGCGCGCCATCGCCGCGGCGAAGCACCGCGAAGCGATAATCTGCGAGGGGCAGATAGACGTCATCCGCTGCCACGCCTGCGGCTTCGCCCGCGCCGTCGCTTCGGAGGGCACCGCCTTTACCGCCGAGCACGCCGCCCTCCTGCACCGCTACGCCGACAGCGCGGTGCTGCTCTTCGACGGCGACGGCGCGGGGCGCAAGGCCGCGGTGCGCACCGCCGGCATCCTGCTCGCGGAGGGCGTCCCGGTGCGCGTCGCATCGCTCCCTCAGGGCGAAGACCCGGATTCGTTCCTCCTCGCGAACCCGCCGGAAGCGTTCCAGAAGGTGCTCGACGACGCCCGCGGCATAGTGCCTTTCCACGTGGACTACCTGCGCGATCAGGAGCGCGATCCGGACGGCCCGGATGCCGCCGGCCGCATCGTCGATGGGGTGC
>JAFSUV010000200.1 GCA_017450425.1 Kiritimatiellia bacterium | reverse complement strand
GGCGACTGGGACGGCTGGGTCGCGCTCACGAAGGCGATCGGCGGCAAGTGCCAGCTCGTCGGCGACGACCTGTTCGTCACCAACACGAAGTACCTCGCGAAGGGCATCAAGCTCGGCGCGGCCAATTCGATCCTCATCAAGGTGAACCAGATCGGCTCCCTCACCGAAACCCTCGAAGCGATCGAGATGGCGCACCGCGCGGGCTACACGACGGTGACGAGCCACCGCTCCGGCGAAACCGAGGACGCGACGATCGCCGACATCGCGGTCGCGACCAACGCCGGCCAGATCAAGACCGGTTCGGCCTCGCGCACGGACCGCATGGCCAAGTACAACCAGCTCCTCCGCATCGAGGAAGAGCTTGGCGACGACGCCGTTTACGGCTACAAGAAGGTCAAATAAAATGAACACCCGGTTTTTCGCCGCCGTTTCGGCGCTCTGCGGAGCCGCGATCGCGGCTTCGGCCCTGCCCTCCCCGTCCGTCGCCCTCCGTTTCGAGAGCGCGGACGCCATCGTCGATGCAGCAACCACCCTTGCCGCCGAATGCGCAGGGCCGTTGCCTGCAATGATGCTGCAGGGAAGAGCGACCGCAACGCTGGCGCAAACCGGGATAATCGATCCCACGCGGCCGATCGAAGCGGTCGCGTGGCTCGATTTCGGCTCGCTCGCCGCCACCGGCTCCGATGGCGGCGAATCCGGAGCGGATGCCCGTGCGGCGCTGCTCCTTTCGCTTCCGGCGGCGTCCGAAAATTCGCTCGGCACCCTCCTCGCGCTCGCGGGAATGCCGTCCGAAAACGCCGACGGGGGCGTCTGCACCAATTTTCCCTCCATCCCCGGCCGCACGGCCGCAACCGTGCGCGACGGGCGTCTGCTTTTCGCATTCCATTCCGGCGACGAAGCCGTGAAGGGCGTGCCTGACACGCCGCTGGCGCTCCTCGACGCCGCGCCGGAGGCTTTCTCCAATGCGTTTTTCCGCACCGATTCGCTGATCGAGTTTCGCCTCGACGGCGCACTGCCGAAAAAACTCGACGACGGAAATGTCTTCGAAGGGGTTGACGCAGCCGGTTTTTACGAAATGCTGTGCGACTCGCTCGGCATCGGCGACGACTTGCCGCGACCGGTTGAGAGGCTGCTCGACGCCGCGAAGGCCAAGCGCGAAGCCGTGTCGCGGATGACGGTCGATTTGTGGCTGTCCGGCACGGATGGATTGACCGTTTCTTCGGTTTGCGACATCGATCCCGCTTCCGGGTTCGCCAAAACCTTGAGCGACCTTCCGGCGCTTGACATGAAACTGTTGCCCCGCGACACCCCGACCAACGCAATCGCGTGGGCGTTGTCCGCCGTCGAGACGGGGACTGTGGCCTCGTGGGTCGCGCTGGATGCCGGCGGCCATGTCGCCACCGCCGCAAAAATCCACGGCTGGACGGACGAAAAAGGCCGGGAGTTCCTGACCTCGACTCGCGAGATCGCCGACCTCGCACAGGGCGTGATTGAAGGATTGGAAGTCGGCGGCGGAGACGGCGAGGCGTCATGGACCGCCTCCGTTCCGCTCGCGTCGGCATCAAAAGCCGCAGTCGCCGCCGCCGCGAGTTTCTGCGACGATGGCGACGTCGAACCGGAAGAAATCGACGAAGCGGCTCTCCAGGTGTCGCAATTCGCTTCGCGCGCGTTCGGCGCCACGAACGACGTGGCGGTCTCGTTTGCGGATGGCGCGTTCGGCTTCAAGTTCGGCGCTCGCGACGGCGCGGTCGCCGAAGGGCGCGTGCCCGGCACTTCCGCCGCCATGGCTCTCGCGGGTCGCGCGCCGGATTCAATGCGCCTCTGCGGAGTCACCGAGTTTTTTGCGTCAAAGGCGATGAAGGAACTCCTGACCCGCTACCCCGAAGTGGTTGCCGACATGCCGTCGCTTCCTGCGATGGTGTTTGCCGGCGTTTCATGCGAAGAACCGGTTCGCTGCATTTCCTTCGCCGGCGAAAACCGCCTTGCGAGCGTGGCGTCGATCCCGCTCGCCGACATCCATGCCGCAATAAATTTCGCCCAGATCGCAGCCACCATGGCCCGTGCCGGCTCAAACCAGGCGATGGGACCGTTTGTCGTTGACGGGACGCTGCTGGACGGCGATGACGACGACGGCGATGACGACAACGGCGACGGCGAAGCCACCGACAACGACTGAGTCAATGCCACGCGATGCAGCACTTGCAAGTGCGGCGAAGCCGGATGAACCCGCGCTCGTGACCGCGCTTTTTGCGCGGCGTCTCGCGCAGCCCATCGCCTCGGCCGCAGTGCGCTGCGGCGTGGGCGCCGACTGCGTCACGGTCGCCGGCGGGCTCTGCTGGATTTTGTCGCTTGCCCTTCCGCCGCTTGTCTGGGTGTTGCCGGCAAAGGCGGGAATCGCGGCGTGGCTTGCCGCGGCGTTTCTCTGGTGCACGGGCTACATACTCGATGTCGCGGACGGATCGGTCGCCCGCATGACCGGCACTTCGAGCCGCGCTGGCTTTTTCCTCGATTACGTTTTTCACCTGTACTTCAAGCCCGCGTTCCTCTTTTCCGTCGGACTTGGCCTGACTGGCGCGGTTTCTTCAGGCGCCTTCGACGCAATGCCGCCTGCGGGCGCGCGCCCTGCCGCGATTGCCGCGCTCGCCGCCATCGCCGTGCTTTCGATACCGGCCAACGGCGCGTCTGCCATGTGCGCCGCAGAGAGGGCGCTGTGCTTCTGCGCCGCAAAGGGGATCGTCGATGTTTCTCACGGCGTTCCCGACGCCTCGGCGTGGCTCGGCGCGGCCGATGTCTCCGCGCCGGCCGCCGTAAAGCGCACCTCGCGCGCCCGCGCGGTGCGGATTTTTGTCGCGGAGGTCGCGAGCTACTACCTTCAGGCGCCGTTCTTCGCGCTTCTGGTGCTCCTGGACGCCCTGGCGGCGCTCCTGCTCTCCATCACGTGGATGCCGTTCACGCTCGCGGGCTTTGTTCTGCTCTCCCTTGCGCTTGAAGCGCGGATCGGCTTTCGCGCGAGGCGCGAAAGCCGCAGGATGCGCCATGGCGGCCGCCGCGCCTATGCGGCGTTTCTGCTTTGGCTCGGGGCGGTGCCGCCGGCGCTTGCCGCCGCAGTCGCGCTGCCTGCGGTCTTCGGCGCCGGCTGCGCATGGCGGTTTCTCCCGATAGCGCTGTCGCCGCTCTTTGCCGTCTTCGGCGTGGATTCCGAAACGTCGGCGGCGGCGCATGTGTTTTGCCAGGACTTCGCCAAAGGCAAATTCAGCGACAAAGCCGCGTGGCGCGAGCGCGACGCCGCGCTCGCGGCGGCGACGCGACCTCCGAGCCGTATGACGGCCGCCGCCGTCGCAGCGGCGACG
>JAFSUV010000199.1 GCA_017450425.1 Kiritimatiellia bacterium | reverse complement strand
AGCTGCACCGCGCCATGCAGATGGTCGCCGCCGAAGGGCGCGGCTGCATCCTCTACATGCGTCAGGAGGGGCGCGGCATCGGGCTGGCGAACAAGCTCCACGCCTACCGCCTCCAGGAAGGCGGGCTTGACACGGTGGAGGCCAACGTGAAGCTCGGC
Source organism: Kiritimatiellia bacterium (assembly GCA_017450425.1). GTDB lineage: Bacteria > Verrucomicrobiota > Kiritimatiellia > RFP12 > UBA3636 > UBA3636. The sequence continues at coordinate 3,313 of JAFSUV010000199.1, read as the reverse complement.
TTCGCGCCGGATTTGCGCGACTACGGGATCGGCGCGCAGATTCTGCGCGACATGGGCGTGCGCCGCATGCGTCTCATGACCAACAACCCGCAGAAGATTTCCGGCCTCCAGGGCTACGGCCTCGCGATCGTCGAGCGGGTGCCGATAGTCGCGCCGCCAACGCCGTTTGACGCGCGGTATCTGGAAACGAAACGGGACAAAATGGGCCAGTTGCTGTGAGGCGCGCGTTTTTCCTGACAGTCTGTTTCGCGGCCGCGTGCGGCCTCCGCGCCGCGCCATGGGATGCGTCGCGCGACTTCGTGGCGGTGTCGCCCGACGGCTCGGCGCTCGAAGCCGGCGGCAAACGCGCGGTTTTTTCATGCGCCGATCTTGGCGGTTTCGTGCCGAAGGACGCGCCGGACGCCGCCCGCTTCGCCGAGCGCCTCTGGGCTTGCGGATTCGATTCCGTCCGCATCGATTCGCTCACGGCCCCGTACGGCGAAGATCCGATTTCCGGCGGCGGCAACCCCGCAGCCGACGCTTTCGTCGCCGCGTGCCGCGCGTTGAGGCTCCGCGTGTGGGCGGAGGTGGCCGATCCCGGCGCCGCGCGGGTGCAGCCGTCTGCGGTGTCGCTGGTTGACGACCCCTCGACGGCGGCGGAATGGGCCGCCGCCGTTTCCGAGGCCGCGCAATCGCCGTCGGGCGCATCCGCCCTCGCGCTCGCGAGCGCATGGGATCCGCGCCTCGAAGTGGCCCGCCAGCGGCGGGTCCGCGCCTGGGGGCGGGCGTTCAACGAATACACCGGTCTGCGCCGCTGCGAAGACCCCGCGTTTTTCGCGTTCTCGTTTTCGTCGCATTGGCTCGACGCCATGGCCGCCCCCGACCGCGCGCCGCTGCCGAAATTTTTCGAGGATTCGCTGCGGGTCGCGTGGAACAACTGGCTTTACGAAAAGTACCGCTCCGACTCCCGGCTTTCGACCGCGCTCGGCGCGCTCGCGCCGGGAGAGTCGCTCGACGCCAATTCCGTCGGTTTTCCGCCGATCGATCCGGCCAACGCCGCCAGATCGGGCGCTTTCCGCAAGGCGCAGTCGCGTTTTCTCGAAGACCTCGTTTCAGAGCACCTCAAGCGCGTCGTGGAGCCGTTTTCTCTGCTCGGGCCAACGGTGCGCGGCGCCCCGAAAATCGTTTTCGGCGGCTCTTCGTGGCTTGTGGAAGGGCTTTCGTCCATGAGGCCGCATGATGCGGCAAAGGGCGGCAAGCCGTCGTTCATGCGCTGCGCCGCAGAGCGCCTTGGCGGCGAAGCCGCCGCCGATGCGGCGTTCGCGGCAAGCGGCGGCGTCTCGGTGTTCCTCGTCCCCGTACGGGGCGGGACCGGCCTAAATGCGGCTGCGGATGCGGCCGCGCTGTTCAGGGCCGGGTGTTCGGGAGTTTCCGTCGCACCCGGCGAAACCGGCGGCGGTGACGGCGAACTCGCGCTCGATTTGCCGAAATACGCGCGGGCGGAGGGCGTTCTTGCCATTCCGGACGGCACCAACGAGGTTTCGCACACCGTCGCCTTTCCGCAATTCGGAGCGGAGCTGCGGTTCGTCGCCGGCGCCGGCAGCAGCGCCCTGGATTCGATGAAGGACGCCACCGATTCGACAAACGCCGCGCCTGCGGTTTTTGTCGTGCACGTCCGCGCTTCCGAGTCGAGAAGGAATTTTGAGTGGCGGTTTCTCGGCTCGATCGACGAGCGGACCGACTCAATGGCGCTGACCGTCGAGATCGAAAATCCCGGGGCGGACGAGCCGTGCGATTTCGGATTCATCGCGGGCGGGTCGGCGCTCGCGCGGCGTTCGCTTGTCCCGCTCGAAGGGTTTTCCGGCGTCTGCGCCGACGAAGCGGGCGGCGAGATGCAGCCCGCCCTGCCGGACGACGGGGTCTTTGTGCATCAGTTTTCCGAAGGGCGCGCCGACGTGGTCTTCCGGCCGGCGGTCGTGACACCGGCCACGTTGCGCGCACCTTGACCCTGCACGGTTCGCGATTCCGCGACACGACGAAAAATGCGCTGGTTTTTCTACAATCTCCTGTTTGCGGTCGCATACGCGGCCATGATGCCCAAGTTCCTCCTCCGGATGCGCAAGCGCGGCGGCTACAAGGCGCACTTCGCGGAGCGGTTCGGCAGGTACGACCCCGACGTGGCGCGGAAACTCGCCGAAAGAAAGCGCCTGTGGATTCACGCCGTGTCGGTCGGCGAAGCGAATCTTGCGGGGTTGATCGTCAAGGAGCTTCGCCGCCGCGGCGGCGACGGGGTTTCATTCGTGCTGTCCACCACAAGTTCGACCGGGCGCGCGGTCATGGAGAAACTGGCCGGGCCGGACGATGTCGTCATCTACCTCCCGCTCGATTTCCCGGTCTGCGTGAAAAGGGCGGTTCGGGCGGTGAACGCATCGGTCCTCGTGCTTGCCGAATCGGAATTCTGGCCGAATCTTCTGCGGGCTCTCGCCGCAAAGGGAACCCCCATCGTGCTGGCGAACGGAAGGATTTCCGACAAGTCCGCGCCCGGATACAGGAAACTCCGGTTTTTCTTCCGCCCCGTGTTCCGCCTCTTCTCGGCGATGCTCGTGCAATCGCCGCTCGACAGGGACAGACTTGCGGCGGCAGGCGCCGACCCCGGCCAGATCACGGTCACGGGCTCCGTGAAATTCGATGTCGAACCGCCGGGAGCGGAGGCGCTTGCGAGAGTCGCGTCGATGCTCGAAAGTTGCGGCGTTTCCGCGGCGGACGAAAAAATCCTGCTCGGCGGCTCAACCTGGCCGGGCGAAGAAATCGCGCTGGCAAGGGCCTGGCGGGAACTGGCGCCGGACTTCGGCGATCTAAGGCTCGTCCTGGTGCCGCGCCACGCCGAGCGCGCGGCCGAGGTCGTGCAGGCGCTCGAAGCCGAAGGTTTCCGCGCCGTCCGCGCTTCGGAGTGCGCGCGGGAGGAAGGGCCGAGCGGGCGGCGCAAGGACGAAATCGTCATCGTTGACTTCACCGGCGTGCTTTTCCCGGCCTATTCGTTTGCGCACGTCGTTTTCGTCGGCAAAACGCTCCCGCCCAACGAGGGCGGGCAGAACATGATCGAGCCCTGCTCGTTCGGCAAGCCCGTGGTGTGCGGACCGCACACGGAAAACTTCGTGCCGGTCATGGCGGCGCTGCGCCGGGAAAACGCCGTGATCGAAATAGAATCGCAAGAGCGGCTCGCCCCTGCGATCCGGGAGCTGCTCGAAAGCGGCGAAACGCGCAGCGCGCTCGGCAAACGCGCCGAGAGCGCGGTCGCGCGGTCGCGCGGGGCGCTTGCCGCCACGGCCGGCGT
>JAFSUV010000198.1 GCA_017450425.1 Kiritimatiellia bacterium | reverse complement strand
CGACTTTATCGCGCGGGCCATGTCGATTTCGCTCATGCCCGGCTTGAAGAGCGTCTGCGCCTCGGCCCATATGGCGTCGTTGAGCGCGGTGGAGCGCCGCAGCGCCTCTATCTCCTCCGGCGTCTTCACCGCGCGCAGCGCGGCGACGTCCGCGGCGACGTCGGAGAGTTTCGCGCCGGGGAACGCCTTGCGCAGGGAAAGGAAGCGCGAATGGGAGAGGGAGAACTCGCAGCCGATCGAACGCCACGCCTTCTTCACCGCGGGCGCGAACGGCTTCGCGACCGAAAGCGCATTTATGTCGCCGAGCGCGAGCCCCGGCGCCTTGCGGGCGATTTCGACTGTGTAGCGGAAGTCGGTGTGCAGTTTCACGCCGCCGGAGGCTTCGACGACGAGCGACGCGCTGTCGCACTCGACTCCGGTCAGCGCGAATATCGACGCGCGGTTTTCGATCACCGCCGCATCGAGTTTCTTTTCCGCGAGCGTTTCGCAAAACTCCGCGAGCCTCCCCGCGAACGGGTTTGACGGTTTTCCGTTTTTTCTGTCGTTGTTCTTCGCCATGTCTTTCACTCTTTTGTATCGAATCCCTGAAGCGTGGCCTGCGCGCCGTTTTCGATTGTCAGCGCCGGAATGTGCACTTCTTCGCGTATCGTCGGATTGCCGCTGCGGAATACGGCGTCGGCGGCGATTTGCGGCACCTCGACGGTGCGCGTGGCCTTGCGGCTCGAATACGCCGACGAACCCGTCATGCCCATGGCGGCGACGCCGGCCTTGCAGCGCAGGTCGCGCTCGATGTCGAGTCCGGCGAGTATGCAGTCGGCGAACGCGAGAAGCCCGCCGACGACGAGCGCCACCGCGCCGAGGCACACGGCGAGCTCCGCGAGCGCCTGGCCGCGGCGCGGGCGCTTGCTAAGCAATGCGGCTCCCGCGTCAATGTCCACAGCTCGATCCTCCGCTTCCCCCGTAGCCGCCCGCGGTTTCGTACGTGCATTTGTCGCCGTGGTATTTCAGCCATCTGGCGCCGGTGCGCCGGAAGGCGGCGTTTTCCCAGACGCGCAGCGAGCGGCAGTATTTGCAGCCGGAGCGCGTCGAGCCGTCCGCGACATAGTCCGGCAGGTGCGCCTGGACGTGGACGATCCAGTCGTGGTCGGCGGTGCCTTTGCATCCTCCGCCGACGGAGTCGTAGGGGACGAGGCGCACGTCGGTGAAGCACGGCAAAACAAAAGAGGCGGCGGCGTTTGCGGGAACCTTGTTCCCGTCGGAGGTTTCGAGGCATCCGAAGGGTTTTGCCGCGGCGGTCCAGACGTAGGAGCAGTCGGACGAGGAGGCGCGGTCGCACGCGAGCGAGCAGCGCACGGCGGCGTCCGCGCCGACGAGATTGTATTCTCCCTTTATGTCGCCGGCCAGGGGGAACAGCCGCGGACGGCCGGAGCCCACGAGATAGGGCCCGGAGAACCAGGGCCTCCATTTGGAAGTGAAGAAGAACCACTCCTGCTCCGGGTCGGCCAGCAGTCCGCACTTCTCGATTTTCTTCGCATCGGCGGAGACGTCCATGCCGTAGCGCTGGAGCGCGTTGAGCAGGGTCGCCGACGAGACGAGCGACAGCAGGGAGCATTTGCGCGCCGCCACGCCTATGGAGAACACTTCGCTGTTCTGCAGCGCCTCGCCGCAGGAGGCCTCCGGCAGCGGCGGCCACGATTTGTGGTTTTCGTATGTTTCGAGCAGGTTGTCGTGCGGGCAGTGCAGGCGAAACCAGCACCAGTTTCTCGAATCCACCGCCGAATAGAAGCTCGGCTCGAGCAGGACGTGCCCGCGGTTGGCGCCGAAGAACGCGATGTTGTCCACGCCCACGGCCAGTTCGCCGGCGCAGACGGCTTCGATTTTCGCCGCATAGTCGTTCCATGCGCCGGGGTAGGGTTCGGGATAGATTTCGGGGCCGCCGTCTTCGACGGAAGCGCGCGAATCGCGCACGAGTTTCGCGTGCAGGCGCAGGATGTCCGCGAAATGGTTGTCTTTGCTGCGCGGGATGCCGTTTGCGACGGCGGCCCTGTCGGCGGCGGCGACGGCATCCACGGGGTCGAGCAGGGCGACGCGGCGCTGGATTTCGACGATGCGCAGACATTCGTTGGTGTCGTTGGCGAGGGCGGCGGCGATGTGCTTGATGTTGAGAGCGCCTATGCGGTTGAGCGTGTCGCCCTGGTGGCGGGCGGCGGCGAGCGCGGCGGCGTCCCCGGCGTTCTGGACGCGCCAGCGCGTGCGAGCGGCCAGAAACACATCGACGTTCATCAGCGCGAGCATCGCTATCGCCGCCAGCGCGAACGCCACCAGCACCGCAATCTGTCCCCTTCTCGCCGACGCGACCTTCATCGCCTCACCTCCCCGCGTCGTCCATGTAGAGGGGGAAATGCGCCTCCACCTTCGCATTGCCGCGCACGGCGAACTCCGGATCGGCCAGCCTCACGTCGGCGACGGCTTCCGGGGAGAGGCCGCTGCGCACTCTCGCGCGGACGTGCGCGGCCGGCCAGAGCTCGTAGCGCAACAGCGCCTGCGCCTCGGGCCAGTTGGCGCTGGCCATGTAGGCGCGCATGCGCCCCTCGTCGAGCGGCGAATACAGCGGATGGAGTTTTTTGCCGGAGGCGGGCACGAGCGCGAGGTTGGCTGTTTTGGCGCACATGAAACCGTTGAGCCCCACGGCCTTCGCGCGCGCCACGCGCTGCGCCGCGTATTCGGCGGACGTCTTCGCAAGAAGCATGCGCGAAAACCTGATCGCGAGCATCGTGACGAACACCACCGCGACGCAGGCGATCAGCGTTTCGACCATCGCCTGGCCGCGTTCCATGCGCGCGCGATACCGTTTCCTGCGCATCACGGGCAGTCCGTCGCCATTATTTCGGAGTTCCTGCGCGCGGCGCGCGAGGCCGCCGCCCCGACATACGAAAGCGCGTATGCGGCCGCGAGCAGCGCGAGGAAGGCGAGCACGTATTCGACGGCCGTCTGTCCGCGTCTGGCGCGCACGGCAGCGGCTCCTCAATTGTCCGTCGTGCCGTCCCCGGCCTGCTCGATCTTGTCGCCCGCTTCCGAGAACGCGTTGCCGATCTTGCCGGAGAATCCCTTCACGACCGCTATGAGCGCGATCGCGATCAAACGGACGATGAGGATGTATTCCACCATCGTCTGGCCTTTTTT
>JAFSUV010000197.1 GCA_017450425.1 Kiritimatiellia bacterium | reverse complement strand
GGCGGACGCGCTGCGCCGCCGCCCGGGCGCGGCGTTCTGCTTCGGGCGCTGCCGCATCGTGGATGCCGACGGCCGCGAAATACGGCGCGGCGTCACCGCCTTCAAGAACTTCTGGTTCCCGTTTTCGTCGCATTTCGCCATCCGCACGCTCAACTACATTTCGCAGCCCGCGCAGTTTTTCCGCCGCGAAGCGCGCGAAAAGGCGGGCTTTCTGAGGCTCGACCTCAAGGCGGCGTGGGATTACGACTGGACGCTCCGCCTGTGGCGCTGCGGCGGGGCGGCTAGGATTCCGGGACCGCCCGTGTCTTCGTTCCGCTGGACGCCCGGCTCCATCAGCGGCTCCGGCTACCGCCGCCAGTTCGCCGAGGAACTCGCCGTCGCGCGCGCGGACGCCGGGCGCTTCGCGCCGTCGTCCCTCCTGCACTTGCTCGTCGCGCGCGGGATCGTCTTCTGCTACGACCGCATGGTCCGGGGGGCCGGGAAGTGACGGTTTTCGCCGTCAACGCGCTTTTCCTCGTGCCCGGCCAGGTCGGGGGCACCGAGACGTATCTGCGCCGCACACTCGGCGCCATGCCGGGGCTGCTAAAGGCGGACGAGCGCATCGTCGTCTTCGCCAATGCCGAAAACGCCGCCGTCCTTGCCTCGGATCTTGCCGGCGCGCCATGCGTCGAAATCGTGCCAACCGCAGTCCGCGCCGCTTCGCGTCCGCGCCGCCTTTTGTGCGAGAACCTCCGTCTGCCGCGCGCCTTGCGGCGCACTGGCGCGTCCGTCGTCTGGAACCCGGGAAACGCGGCCATGCTGCGCGCGCCCTGCCCGCAAGTGACGACGATCCACGACATGCAGTACCGGCGGTTCCCGGAAGACTTTTCGCCCGCCGCCCTCCTCGCGATGCGTCTGCTGGTGCCGGCCGCCGTCCGCCGAAGCGCAATAGTCCTCGCCGTGTCCGAATTTTCAAAAGGCGAAATCCTCCGCTTCGCGCCTGACACGGCGGAGGACGCAATTGCGGTCACGCCCGAAGCGGCCGATCCGGTCTTCGCCGCAGGCGATTCCGAGGGGAAAAGGCGCGCCAGAGCCGCCGGGATTGTCGGGGATGCGCCGTTCCTGCTCGTCGTCTCCAATTCCTACCCCCACAAAAGCCTCGAAACGGCGGTGGAGGCCTTCGGTCTCCTCGCCGGCGCATTTCCGCACCGCCTCGTGGTGCTCGGGCGCCCGCGCAGGGGCGAGCCGGCGCTTCGCGCCGCGATCGCGGCGCTTCCAGACCCCTCGCGCGTCATCCGGCTGGAACACGCCGCGCTGGAGGACCTCGCCGCGCTCTACTGCGCCGCCGACGCGCTCGCATTCCCGTCCCGCTACGAGGGTTTCGGGCTGCCGGTGCTGGAGGCGATGTCCGCGGGGCTGCCGGTCGTGGCCGCCCGCGCCGGTTCGGTCCCGGAAGTCGGCGGGGACGCCGCGCTCTACGCGCCGCCCGGCGATGTCGCCGCCTTCGCCGGTGCGCTTCGCAGAGTGCTGTCTGACCGCGCGCTGGCTTCCGCCATGGCGCGGCGCGGACGGGAGCGGGCGAAGGCGTTTTCGTGGGAAAAAACGGCGGCAATCACCCTTTCGGCGCTCCGGCGTGTCGCCGCCGGGGCGAAGGCGCGGTGAAGCGGCGGCGCGCCTGGCGCACCGCAGTG
>JAFSUV010000196.1 GCA_017450425.1 Kiritimatiellia bacterium | reverse complement strand
GCCGAAATCCCGAAAATCCGGTGCCCGGCCGCGCAAATGGCGCGGCCGGGACTGCCTCGATAAAGCGCGGCGGCGCAGCCGCTGCGCGGCCGAAAGCCCGAAAATCCGGTGCCCGGCCGCGCAAATGGCGCGGCCGGGACTGCCTCGATAAAGCGCGGCGGCGCTAGCCGCTGCGCGTCCAAAACCCCGAAAATCCGGTGCCCGGCCGCGCAAATGGCGCGGCCGGGACTGCCTCGATAAAGCGCGGCGGCGCAGCCGGGGCGCGGCCGAAATCCCGAAAATCCGGCACCCGGTCGCGCAAATGGTGCGGGTAGAGACTCAAGCGCGGGCGCTGAACATTTGCTAAAATGGCCTCATTGGAGGCAATGACTGAAATGCCAGACAAAGCATTTTCTTCGGGTGGCGGATATCGCTGGCTGGACGTTTGGGCGCTTGCAAACGTAATCCAACTCGGGACGCAGAAGTTCTGCCTGAAGTTCCTGAAGCCACGCATCGATCCGTGCGGCAGGATGTTCGACCAGATGACGCAGGCGGCGCGGTCGGGCGTTGCGAACATCGCGGAAGGATATTCGCGGCGAGCGACGTCAAAGGAGTCGGAAATGCGGCTCTACGATGTCGCGAAGGCGAGTCTGGACGAGTTGGCCGGCGATTTCCGCAACTGGCTCATGCTTGCGGGCGAACTTCCGTGGTCGGAGTCCGATCAGTCGGAACGGGCTGTTTTCGGGACTCCGCTCGACAGTGCCGCTTTCACGGAGGATGTGGAGCGCAACAGCGCAGCGCACGTTTTGGCGCAATACGCAAAATTTACGCGTTGGCTGGATTCGGATGATTCGCTCGTCGCAGCGAGGGCGATGCTCGTCTTGATCGGAAGGGCGGAACTTATGCTCGTGCGCAAGATAGGCAGGACACACGGCGATTTCGTGGAACACGGCGGCTTTGCCGAAAATCTGACCCGGGACCGCCTCGCGGCGCGGAACGCCGCCGCCGTGCAGAGCCGCGCTACCGGCGGCGGAAACGCCGCGCCGCAATGCCCGAAATGCGGCAAACCCATGCTCAAGCGCGTCGCGAAGCGCGGAAAAAACGCCGGAAACGAATTCTGGAGTTGCAGCGCCTATCCCGACTGCAACGGGACGCGCGCAGTGAAATAGCAGCAGCAACCCGCGTGCGACGCGAGGGCGGCGGAGAGAGAAGGCTGCCCGCCCGCGCTCCGGCGCGGGCGGTGCCGGATTATCGGGATATCGGGATTTCGGGTTGTCGCGCCGGGATTTCGGCGGCGGCGGTGCCGCCTTGACCGGATTGTCGCGAGGAGTTAGGGGCGGTGCCGAATTGTCGAGGGAAGGGCCGCGCAGCGCTAGATTGCGGTCACGAGGGAGCGCACGGCGGCGCGAATGCGGCTTTTCGCCTCTTCCCAGTCGAAGGGGATCAGCATTTTCGGCATCGGCATCGTTTCGGCATCGACAAAATAGGAAAGGCTGCGCAAGGCGAACGCCGGATTTGCTTTTGGATACTTTTTCCCATACCACTGGAACATGTCGGCAAGCGAATAATCTTCAAGCAATCGGGCCAAATCGACGAAGTCCTTGCGCGAGCCGCGGTTTGTGATGGCGTTTATTTTCATCGCGGCGATATCCATGACTCCGGCAAGTCGGATGTTCGCCTCTTCGACAGGGGGCTCAAGCCACTTGTAGAGTTCGTAGGACACGCAATCGACTTTCACATCGTCAATGAAGAAAAACGCCATTTTGCCGTCGCGCGTCCCGCTCTCTTTTTCCGTCCGGCCGATGGCGGAAAACGCGCCGGCAAGATCGATGGAATAATCCCATTTTCCGAAAATGTCCAGATCGACGCTGACGCGGTGTCCCAGCTGCAATGCAAGCGCCGTGCCGCCAACAAGCCTGGTTTGAGCCAACGCGGGAAGGGCTTGAAGGCGTTTCAGCAGTTTCAGCGTGGAGGGTTCTACCGCGTCGAGGCACAGCACCGGAAGGTTTCCTCTTTTACGTTTCCGAGACAGGCGGCGAAAGCGAGCGTGACCGGGTCGAGCGAACGTATCCGGCGGGCTTCGTCGATCAAAACGGGCATCGTATAGTGGGCGACGGTCGCCCGGATGTCTTCGAGGCTTCCCCTCTCGAGGACGCGCTGGATGATGTAGCGGCAATGGTCGCTCTCGTCGATCGTGTCAGGATCGACATCCCAGAACAGGCGGCGAGAAAGACTCTGCACAAAAGCGCTCATGGTCGAACGTCCGATTCGCGCGGCGAAACGCATCGTGTGCCTTGCGGCTCAAGATGCGGCGAGTATAAAGCCGGAGCGGCGCAGAAGCAAGGAAAATCGGTTTTCCGCCGAAGGGTGGCGGCGCAGCCGGGGCGCGGCCGATATAGCGCGGCAGCGCTAGCCGAGGCGCGGCCGAAATCCCGAAAATCCGGCACCCGGCCGCGCAAATGGCGCGGCCGGGACAGCCCTGCGGCGGCGGCGGCCGCCGCAGGGCCGACCCTGGTGTAACTTTGGCGGCGTTTTGACGGACATAATCGCAGGTGCCGAAATGATTACGGTGAGGGTGGATTTTGACGATTTGGAGGATCGGGCTTCTCTGCTTGATGCGCTCAATGCGCTGGCGCTTCTTGACGCGGCGGGGTGTGACACGACGCACTCGGAAATCGCCGCCGAGGCGGCAAGGCGGGTGGGTCGCGACGGCGCCGGGACGGCTCCGGGAGCACGCCGCCGCCTTTGCGGGGAAGGGCTGGCGCTTGAGCGGAGCGCGGGGGTGGTGTCGGTCGGAGAGTTTTTCAAGCGCTATGCGGAGAAGTGGGGGGCGGAAAAGTCGTGCAGCAGGGCGCTTGCGCGGAGTCTGGGACATCTGGTGGCCCGGCGCATGGGCGCGGGCACTCCAATAGAATGTCTGCGGCGGGAGGACGCGGCGGCGATTTTGGGGCGATACCGGTCCGCAATGTCGTGGAACAGCGTAGCGGCGCGTCTTGCGGCGGCTTTGAGGTGGGGGGCGCGGGAAGGACTCTGCGACGAGGGTCTCGCGCGGTGCGTTCCGCCGCGCAGGGCGGCGATCTACCGCGAGCCGGTGTTTTTCGCGCCGGAGCGGGTGGAACGGATCATGAGGCAATGCGAAAAGCATCCGGGCCCGGCGGCGGGGGCGGCGGGGGCGATTCTGGCGCTCGGCTTTTTCGCGGGAGTGAGGTCCGTGGAGATATGGAGGGCGCGTTGGGAGGATCTCGACCTAACGGGTGGTGTGCTGCGGATCCCCCGGCCGAAGGGCTGGACGCGCGGAGCGAAGCCGCGCATCGTGGAGCTGGAGAAAAACGCCGCAGCGTGGCTCGAAACGTGGCGCGGCAGGGAAACGGCGCGCAGGAGCGGACGCGCTCCGGAGGGGCCGATCGTGCGAGACCCGCGGCTCTTCACCGAATGGAAGCGGCGATGGCTCGATCCGGCGGGCGACTCTTGGGGGCGCGGCGGCGGACGCGGCTGCGCCCAGGCGAACGTGATGCGGCACACGTATGCGACGATGCACGTGGCGGCGTTCCGCGACGCCGCCGCGACGGCGCTCAACATGGGACACGCCAGGGGGACGGCGGTGCTTGAAAAGCACTACCGCGGACTCGTTGCGCGGGCCGTGGCGGAGCGATACTGGAAGATATGGCCGGCCGAAATCGAAAACACGGTTGAAACGGTTGAAACGACGGAGGACGACGGGAAATGAGGGAAGGGAATCCATCGGCCGCCGGCGCGCGGACGCGGGCGCTCATGCGGAAATATGCGAACGGACCGGGGATGCTCGACGCGCTCAATGCAATCGCGATTTTGGACGCGGGATGGAGCGGGGCCGGTGGTGCCGGAACGAGGCCGACGCTGACTTCGCTCGTGCTCGCGCGGCTGCGGACGGAAAGAGGGTGGGCGCGTCCGAAGCCGGCACTTACGCTCGGCGCGATGTTCGACATGCAGATCGATTCGTATTCGGCGCAGCAGGGCCGGGCGGCGGCGGCGATGCGCGGCGCGAAGAGGAGGTTCTGCCGCGCACTCGGCGAAAGCGTGACGGTCGAGAAGGTCACGGCGGACATGGTGAAAAGCGCGCTGAGGGGGTGCCGCGCGCCGGCGACTTGCAATCGGGCGCTCGCGCTGCTGAAGACTGCGGGTCGGCGGGCGGTGCGGGCGGGACTTGCGCAGAACGTGCCGGGCGAAGGCGTCGAAGAGCGGACCGTGCCGTGGCGGGAGCCGGAATTTTTCGCGCCGGAGCGGGTGGAGAAGATCATGCGCAAGTGCGAAAAGCATCCGGGGGCCGCGGATAGCGGCATCGGGGCGTTTTTGACGCTCGGATTTTTCGTCGGGGCGCGGACGGCGGAAATACTGCGGGCGCGATGGGATGACATCGACCTAAAGGGCGGTGTGCTGCGGATCCCCCGGCCGAAGGGCTGGACGCGCGGAGCGAAGCCGCGCATCGTCGAGCTGGAGAACAACGCCGCGGCGTGGCTCGAAACGTGGCGCGCCTGGACCCTCAAACACGGCGGGGCGGCGGCGGTGGCGGGGCGGATAGTGCGGGACGCGCACGACATCCAGCGCTGGAAGGAGCGGCACCTGAAGAGGGCTGGGCTCTCGTGGGGAAACGACAGCGGACACAACGCGATGCGGCACACGTTTGCGACGATGCACGTGGCGGCGTTCCGCGACGCCGCCGCGACCGCGCTCTCGCTCGGACATTCGGGCGGCACTGCGATCTTGGAAAAGCATTACCGCGGACTCGTCGCGAAATCGGTGGCGCAGCAGTATTGGCGGATCGAACCCTCCGCCCGCGGCCCGGCCGCGCCGGAAGCGCGCCCGGGCCGCGGAAGGCGGACGGACCTCGCAACGGCGGCGGAAAAAGCGGCGGCGGCAGCGAAAGCGGCGGCGATCAGTCGTGTGCCGACACTCTGGACACCTCGCGACAACCCGGAGCGATAAAGCGGCGGCGCAACGCGCCGCGTCTCTTTTTCCTCTGCGCCTCTGCGCGGCCGGGTGCCGGATTTTCGGGATTTCGGCCGCGCCCCGGCTACCGCCGAGGCGCTATATCGCTCCGGATTTTCGGGCGCGCATCGCTCCGCGCCGCGCTAGGGCCGGGATTTCGCGAGGCGCTGGCGACCCGGCGCTGGCGGTCGCTGGTAGGTCTTCGCGACATCCCGATCAAGGCGGCACCGCCGCCGCCGAAATCCCGGCGCGAAAATCCGAACTCCCGAAATCCCGATAATCCGGCACCCTCTCTCTCTGCGCCTCTGTTTTCTCCGCGCCTCTGCGTGACCGAAACCATTCTCCCCGCCCGTCTATGTTTCCGCAAACGCCACCGAAGTGGTGTCGAGCAATGTCGTGGGGTATCAGAAGCTCACGCTGCGGCCCGGCTACAACATGATACCGAACGAGTTTGT
>JAFSUV010000195.1 GCA_017450425.1 Kiritimatiellia bacterium | reverse complement strand
GGCGGCGGCGAACCGCCCACGGCGGACATCGCGCGCGCCGCGCTCGACCGTGGCGTGCGGCTCGCCGTGCCGGCGTGGGTTCCGGACTGCGCGTTCGATTCATGCGCCTTCCCGGAGCCCGGCGCCTACGCCCCCGCGCTCGTGGAGCCGGGATGCGCCTTTTCAAAGGGGCCGCTCGGCATTCCGGAGCCGGAGGCGAAGACATGGGTAAAGCCGGAGGAAATCGACCTCTGGATAGTGCCCGGACTCCTTTTCGACCGTGAAAAAACCCGCCTCGGCCACGGCAAGGGTTTCATCGACAGGATGCTCGCCCGGCGGCGGCCGGACTCGACCGTGATCGCCCTCGCCTACCGCTGGCAGATTTTCGACGGTGTCATCCCGCGCACGGCGCACGACGTGCCGATGGACCGGATCATCGAACTGCCCCAAGCCGTTTCAACGCCATGAAACTCTACGCCGCCCGCTATCTCGTCACGCAGAACGACCGCCGCGAAGTCTTTTCCCCCGGCGCCATCGCCGTGGACGGCAGGTTCGTGGCCGACGCCGGGAGCGCCGCGGCCGTCATGGCCCGCCACGGCGGCGCTGCGGTCGAAGACCTCGGCGAGAGCGTCCTGCTCCCCGGCTTCGTAAACGCGCACGCGCACGTCCCGATGAGCGCGTTTCGCGGCCTTGGCGACGACAAGCCGCTCATGGCCTGGCTCAACGAGGACATTTTCACGCGCGAGGCGAAATGGAAGCCCGGCGGCATCGAACGCGCCGCCCGCGCTTCCCTTGAAGAGATGCTCGCCACCGGGACGACGTCGTTTTTCGACATGTACATGCTCGAGGAAAACGTGTTCCGCGCGGCGGACGAAACCGGCATCCGCGGCCTGCTGGGCGAAAACGTCACCCGGTTTTTCCCGCAGCTCGGCGGGGAAACCGAGGAAGCGCTTTTTTCGCGGATCCGCGAAAACGCGTCGGCCTGGAGGGCCCATCCCCGGCTTGACGCCGCCGTGGCGCCCCACGCGGTCTATACGACCGATCCCGGGCTTCTCAAGCGCGCCCGCGCCCTCGCGGACGACCTCGGCTGCGTTTTCGCGATGCACATGGCCGAGACGAAAGGCGAAACCGCAGACTGCATCGCGGCCCGCGGCATGCGCCCCGTCCAGTATTGCGACTCCCTTGGCATACTCGACTCCCGCACCACGCTCTTCCACTGCGTGGACGTTGACGACAGGGACATCGACACGCTCGCCCGCCGCGGCTGCGCCGTCGTGACGAACCCGGCGTCGAACCTCAAGCTCGCATCCGGCGTGGCGCCCGTCGCGAAGATGCTTGCGGCCGGCGTCAACGTGGCGATCGGCACCGACGGCCCGGCGTCGAACAACGCCCAGAACATGGTGCGCGAAACCTGGCTCGCGGCGCTCGTCGGCAAATGCGCAGCCGGCGCGCCGGACGCCATGACGGCGCAAATGGCGCTCGACATGGCCACCCGGGGCGGCGCCGCCGCGCTGCACGAGCCGAAAGCCGGATCGCTCGCACCCGGATTCTACGCCGACTTTTTCGCGCTTTCCCTCGATTGCCCGCACATGCGCCCCGTCAACGACATCGTGTCCAATGTCGTTTACTGCGCGACCGGCCTCGAAAACACGCTCACCGTGGTTGACGGCAGGGAGGTCTGGCGCGGCCCCGCGAAAGGCGGACTTCCCATTGCGGTGTGATAGAATTGGCGGCGTTGCCGCTGATGGCAGACACAAGACTATGGCCGAAGAACTGACACCGATGCTGCGGCAGTACCGCGCGATGAAGCAGGAATTGGACGCCGATGCGCTGCTCCTTTTCCGGTTGGGCGACTTCTACGAAATTTTCATGGACGACGCCATCGCCGCCTCTTCGCTGCTCGGCCTCGCGCTCACGCACCGCGCCGGCCAGCCGATGTGCGGCATCCCGCACCATGCGCTCGATTCGTATCTCGCGAAGATCGTCCGCGCCGGCCGCAAGGCCGCCATCTGCGACCAGATGGAAGACCCGAAGTCCGTGAAGGGCGGCCGCATGATACGCCGCGAAATCACGCGGATCGTGACGCCCGGCACGATCACCGAGGAAACGCTGCTTTCGGCCGACATGCCGAGCTACATCGTGGCGGCGGCGCCGTTCGCCCCGGCGTCCTCCCGCAGCCGCTGCGCTTCGCCGGGCGGCGGCGCCTTCATCCTCGCCGCGCTCGAACTTTCGACCGGCGACTTTTTCTGCGAGCGCGCTTCCGACCGCGCCGCGCTCGTCGCCGCGATTTCGCGGCTGACGCCCGGCGAAGCGATCGTGCCGGAACCGGAAGACGGGCGGCAGCCCGCCGACCGGAATCGCGGCGACGCAGGGGACATCGCCTCGGCGTTTTCCGACGGCGGCGTGAAATGCATCACGCCGGTCGATCCCTGGCTCTTCGATGCCGCTTCCGGGCACGACGCGCTTCTCCGGCATTTCGCGGTGGCGTCGCTCGACGGCTTCGGCTGCGAGGGCGTCCCCGCCCTCGACAGCGCAGCCGGCGCGCTCCTCAGGCGCGTGGGCGGCGATTTGCGGCGCGACCTCGGGCACGTGCGGCGGATATCCCTCAGGTCCGAATCGGGCTACATGGCGATCGACCCCACGAGCCTCGCGCATCTCGACATCTTCCCCGCCGAGGGGCGCAGCGGCGAGGGCGCTTCGCTCTTCGAGACGCTCGACGCGACCCGCACCCCGATGGGCGCCCGCCTCCTGCGCACGTGGCTCGCGCGCCCGCTTTTCGACGCCGCCGCCGTGAACGCGCGGC
>JAFSUV010000194.1 GCA_017450425.1 Kiritimatiellia bacterium | reverse complement strand
GCCAGCGCGCAGACGGCCAGCACGGGAACGACGACTATGAGCCAGTGGAACCAGGAGAACATGGGGCGAAATGGCGGCGGGGAAGAGGCGGAAGGCCCGCAAGGGCGGGTGGCCTCAAATTTTCGCAGAAAAACAGCGCTGAATCCATTTCAAAAATGCGACCGGAAAATAAGGGATTGCGACATTGGCTCATGTTGCCATTCACTAGCGTCCCAAAATGATTATCACACAGAGGCACAGAGACACAGAGAATGAATTTGAATGGGATGGTGACTTCCATGTTTTGTAATTAGATGCCCTGAAACCCTCTGTGACTCTGTGTCTCTGTGTGAAATCTCAATGGGATGACAATGGTTGCCATTGTGAAAATGTCGCCAGTTGCCAATTTCAATTTCCAATCTTTCCACGGATTGGCGACATTGGCAAATGGCATTGGCAACACTTTTCAACTTTTCAACTTTTCACCCGGCGCAGCCGGTCACTTCGACACGCCCGACGGGGTAGCGCAGGGCAGCGCCGTTTTCGAGCGGCAGGGCGAGGCGCGGGGTGCCGTCGGGGTCGCCGCCGGGCGGATATTTTCCGAAGATCTTGTCCATTTTGATCTTGAAGAACCGGCCGCGCGCGCCGGCGTCCTTCACCCATCGCCTGGCGCGCCGGCAAGGACTAATGCGGACGCGCCGCAGGCGCGGGGATAAAAAAATACCAACAAAAACGGCCCGGCAGATCTAACAAAACCGACCCCGCAAATCGTATAATGTGCAGAACCAAGTTTTTTTGAAGGAACTGCTTCGAGGTTTGAAATGAGCGATTCGGAGAAAAACGGCGCTGCCGGCAACGAAAACATCTCGTCCGTGTTCACGGACGAAGACCGCAAACTGCGCGAACTTGCGAAAATGTATGAAAACATGCCGCTCACCGAGCGCATACGGAAGACCTTGAACGGCCTTTCCGCGCCGAAGGACAGCGGCGAATACAAGTTCGCGAAACTCCCGCTGCAGCGCTCCATAGGGCCGATCCTGGCGATCCTGCTCCCGCTCGCCGGCATCGGCGGCCTGCTTTCGATGCAAAAGACCGTGGATTTGCGGGAGCGCACGCAGCAGGTCGAAATCCTCGAAGTCGAAGACGCGCCAGAGATGGAGGAGACCCCCGACACGCCGGAAGAGATGGACGCGCTCGACCCCATCGACATCGACATCGACGGGCCGACGACCGACCAGAACTTTGAAACGCCGGTCGAGGTGACGGATGCTCCGGTGTCGCCCAAGCCGGCCGAGATGAACAGCGTCGCCCAGATCGATTCGCCGATCGTCCTGAAGGGCATCATCGGATCGCGCAATCCCGGCCAGCGCGGCGCGGCGCTCAGCCGTTGGGGCGTCGGCGCCGGCGACGCGATCGTCATGCGCGCGCTCCGCTGGCTCAAGATGCAGCAAAACAAGGACGGCTCGTGGAACTCCGGCGGTTATGCCACGGCCGCGACTTCCCTCGCCCTCCTCACGTACCTCGCGCACGGCGAAACGCCCAACGACAGCCCGGAGTTCGGCGAAACGGTGGGCAGGGCGCTACAGTTTCTGGTAAACACGCAGGACAAGTCAACCGGCCTCTTCAAGTTCAAGGACGGCAACAACTACTCGCACCCCATCGCCGTGTATGCGCTTTCCGAGGCGTTTTCGATGACGCGCAACCCCATGGTGAAGGAAGCGGCCGAGGCCGCGCTCGTGCCGCTCATCAAGGGGCAGTACAAGAACGGGAGCTGGGCCTACAACATGAAGGGGCCCGAAGTGAACAAGAGTTATCCCGTTGGCGACTCGTCCTACGCCGGATGGTGCGCCCAGGCCATCAAGGCCGCGCACACCGCAGAGCTCGACGTGCCGGGGCTTGAGGAGTGCTACAACAAGGCGAAGCACGGTTTCGACGACCTGTACTACAAGAAAGGCGAAAGGGAGGGCGGCTTCGGCTACAACTCCCCCGGCCGGAGGGGCCTCTCGGCCGTGGGTACGCTCTGCATGCAGCTTCTCGGCGAATACAACGATCCGAAGGTGCTCAAGACCATGGAGTTCATGAGCAACTGCACCTACGACTTCTCCACCTGGGAAAATCAGCCCTGGGGCGGCGGCAACGGATCGCCCGTGTACTACTGGTACTACCTCACGCAGTGCAAGTTCCAGACCGGCGGCGACACGTTCAAGGCCTGGAACATGAAGTTCTACCCGGAGCTCGACAAGCGCCAGATCGTAATCCAGAAGGAATCGAGCGGATACACCGACGACCAGGGGTACGCGCACCCGATCGGATACTGGGACAGCCCGTCTGAAGACGAGCACGGCGGCGGCGGCTCCAAGGTCCCGTGCAAGCGCTGGAAAAACGGGAAGGAAATCGCCGGCGAAACAACGACCGGCAGGCGCATCCAGGACACGTGCCTCTCCGCTCTCCAGCTCATGGTTTACTACCGCTTCCTCCCCGCGTCCCAGGCGGTGAACCCCGCAGTCGGCGGGCAGACCGGCGCGGAAAAGAAGAAGAAAAAGAGCGGCGAAGTGTCCGTCGGCATCCGCAAGAAGCCGCGGGCGTGAAATCGCGGCGGTTTTCTTCGGGACAGGCCGCGGCGGAATACGTCGCGGCCGTTGTCATCCTTGTCGCCGTCGCCGCCGCCCTCTACGGCCTGGCCGCCGCAGTGAGGAACCACGGCGACCGCACCGTCGATCTCGTCTCGTCCGAATACCCGTGACCGCGTGGCGTTCTTTTACCTTGAATCGGGAAGCCGGAAGTGCTAGGATTCGGGCCATTCGTCTGACGCAGCAAAACCAGTCACCGGCAAAATGAAAGTCTGCAAATTCGGAGGATCGTCGGTCGCCGACGCCGCCCAAATCCTCAAGATCCTCGACATCGTCCGCAGCGACGCCGCGCGGCGCATCGTAGTCGTATCCGCCCCCGGCCAGCGCAACAAGGGCGACGACAAGGTGACGGATCTTCTCATCGCCTGCGCGGCGGACGTCCTCGCCGGCCGCGATCCTGCGGGCAACGTCGCCCGCGTCGTCGCCCGCTACGAATCCATCCGCGCCGACCTCGACCTGCCGCATGCGCTCGTCGAAGGGACCGAGGCCGAGCTGCGCCGCCGCCTCGCCGCCCCGCGCGAACACGAAGGCGCGTTTCTCGACGCCGTCAAGGCGCTCGGCGAAGAGCAGTCCGCCCGCTTCTGCGCGTCCGCCTTCACGGCGCACGGGCTGCCATCCGTCTATGTCGATCCGCGCGACGCCGGGATGCTGCTCTCGGAGGAGTTCGGCTCCGCCCGGCTTCTGCCGGAATCGTATTCCCGCATCAAGGCGAAACTTTCGACGATTCCCGAAATCGTGGTGTTTCCGGGCTTCTACGGCTACACCCGCAGCGGCCGCATAGCCACTTTTTCGCGCGGCGGGTCGGACATCACAGGCGCCATCCTCGCGGCGGCGCTCGAGGCGGACGTTTACGAAAACTTCACCGACGTCGATGCCGTCTATCCCGTCGATCCGCGCCTCTGCCCGGAGGCCGTCGGCGGCGAGGGCATCGCCGAGATGACCTACGCGGAGATGCGCGAGCTCTCGTACGCGGGGTTCGCCGTGTTCCACGAAGAAGCGGTTCTTCCGGCCATCCGCGCCAAGATCCCGATCAACATCCGCAACACCAACCACCCCGAACAGCCGGGCACCATGGTGCTGCCGTCGCGCAAGTCCGTCCCCGGCCGCGTCAACGGCATCGCCTCCACGGCCGGCTTCGGCGCGCTGTTCGTCGAAAAGTGGCTCATGAACCGCGAAATCGGCTATGTCGCCAAACTTCTCGACATCCTCGCGCGCGAAGGCGTGTCGATCGAGTGCATGCCGGCGGGCGTCGATTCCGTGACCGTCGTTTTCCGCGACGAACAGTTCCCGGACAGCGTCCGCGAGCGCGTCTTCGCCCGCATCGACGCCGAGCTTTCGCCCGACCACGTCTCGTATTCCCGCGGGATCGCGTTTCTCGTCGCCGTCGGCGAAGGGATGCGCACCACGGTGGGCACGTGCCTCCGGGTCGTATCCGCGCTCTCCCGCGCCGGCATCAACCTGCAGATGATAAACCAGGGGTCGTCGGAACTCTCCATCATGTGCGGAATCCGCGACGACGACTTGAAGGCTGCGGGGCAAGCTCTCTACGCGGAGTTCTTCAAGGAGCGGCACTAGTCGGGCTGCGGTGAACACGATTTTGAAAAACACGAATCTCCGTCTGCCGGATTCGCTCGGCGCCATCGGGCGCGAGCGGCCTCTCGCCGCCCTCGTCTGCACCGCCGCCGTGTTTTTGGTGATCGGCGGCATGCGGGTCGCGGCGCCGCTTCTCACCCAGGTGCTCATCATCGCGTTTGCCACCATCACGCTCTCGCCCATCTACGACTGGCTCGTCCGGCGGCGCGTTCCGCCGGCGCTCGCCGTCGCCGCAGTCATCGCGCTCATGGCGACGACATGCGTTTACATCGTCGGGTTTGCCCTGCCGCGCGGCATTTGGGAATTTTCGCGGAACATCGCCTTGTACCACCGGCAGCTGGTCGGCCTCGCCGGAACGGTGGCCGACTGGTTGCGGGAGCAGGACATCGACGTGCCCAAGGGCCTGCTGGAGAGCGCGGTGTCGCTCGACTCCGCCCAAATCGCAGGTACGGTGCGCGCCCTCGGCGGTCTGGCCGGGAAAATCACGATGAACGTCCTGCTCGACGTGATTGTCATCGCCTTCCTGCTCGCCGAGCTGCCGTCGCTGCCGAGGAAAGTGCGCAGGATTCCGTTCATGACCGAAGCGCGGCTTGCGGTATTGACCCGCTTTTCGCGCGACGTGCGGCACTACATGGCCATAAAAGCCGCGATTTCCGCCTTGACCGGCCTTTCGATCTGGCTCGGACTCAAGCTACTCGGCGTCGATTCGCCCGTGCTTCTCGGCTTCGTGGCTTTTTTCCTCAACTTCATACCGGGCATCGGCTCGGTAATGGCCGCAGTGCCGGGACTCCTGCTCGCGCTCGCTTCCGGCGTCGAAACCGCGGCGTGGGCCGGGGTGCTGTACCTCGCCGCGAACCAATTGCTCGGCAACGTGATCGAGCCTCGCATCATGGGTCGCGGCTTCGGGGTGTCCCCGGCGCTCGTGCTTCTGTCAGTGCTCTTCTGGGGCTGGGTGCTGGGTCCGGTCGGCATGCTGTTCGCGATTCCGCTGACAATGGCCGTGCGCGGCACCCTTGCCGAAATGTGGCGGTAGGCGCCTCGCGGCTTCAGGCCGGACTTTCGCTTGGAAGGTACTCGACCGGGAACCACGTGCGGTAGTAGTTGTCGCGGCGCCAGGTGTTGCCGGCCGATGCGTAGTCGCAGAACATCGCCGGCACGGGCAGCGCGCCGTCGGGGTTTGCGGAATGCGCGCCGAGCGGAAGAGTCGCAGCGAAGGCCATCCAGATGTCGTCCGACGGCGGGGCGACGGACGCGAACGCGGAGTCCCAGTCGCGGGCGTCTTCGAAGGAATGGGGCTGGAACGGCTCGGCGATGTCGCCGTCCGCAAACCTGCTGTCGCGGGCGAGGAGCACCGGGCCGCGCGTAAAGGCCGCGTGG
>JAFSUV010000193.1 GCA_017450425.1 Kiritimatiellia bacterium | reverse complement strand
GCGCGCTCTGGCGTTCGCCGGTCGCGGCCGCTCGCTCGTCGCCGCAGAGGTCGTTTCCGACGGCGGGGCGTCCGGCTGGACCGGCGAGCTTCGCATCGACCGTGGCCGACGCGACGGGATCGAGGCCGGAGCGCCGGTAATCGCCCCGGAAGGTTTCGTCGGACGTGTCGTGTCCGTTTCGGAGCGGACGGCGAAGGTGCTCCCGGCGACCGACCCGAACTGCCGCCTTTCGTGCGTCGTCGAGGGGCTTGAAAAAGCGGGGCACGGCATTTTGTCCGGCGGCGGCAACGCCCGCCCGGCTCCGGAAATCGCGATGCTGCACGTGGTCGAACCGCTTGAAGTCGCATTCATCGACAAGGACATTCCGGTAAAGCCGGGCGCGCGGGTTTTCACCGCCGGGGACGGCACGGCGTACCCGCGCGGCATACTGGTGGGGACGGTCATCGGCGTCGATCGCGATTCGACGCTCCTTTTCCAGCGGGCGCGGGTGCGCCCGGCCGTTCCGTTCCACGCGCTCGGTCCGGTCTTCGTGCTGAAGCGCGGCGACTCCGGCCCCGCCAGCGGCGGAGGCGCAAGGGGGGGCGGCGAGTGAACCGCCCGTGGCCGTCCATTCTCGTACTCGCTACGGCCGCCGTGGCCGCGGCCGCCGTGCAGGAGGCGTTTCCGCCGGCGGGCGTCCTCAGGCTCAAGCCGCCGCTGTTCGCGGCGATCGCGATTTACTATGCGATGCGGCGCGAAAAGGCGCTCGCCGCAGTCGCGGCCGCGGTGTGCGGATTTTTCGAGGACTCCCTTTCGGGCGTCCCTGCGGCGACTTCGCTCCTGGTGTTTGCGGCGGCGGTCTGGTTTCTTGCGGTCCGGGTGCGGCCGCAGATGAGGGAGTGCGCGCTTTCGTGCGCCGCGATGGGCTTCGCGCTCGCGCCGGCGCTGTCGCTTGCGCAGTATGTCGCCCTGCGCCTCGGCGGCTCCGTGCCGGCCCTGCCGGCGTGGTTCGTGGCCGGGCGCGTCGCGGCGGCGGCGCCGCTCGGCTTCGTCGCGGCGCTTGCCACGGCGAAGGCGCTGGGGGCGCTCGACTGGATTTCCGCCAATGTTGACGACGGCGGGGAGGACGGCGACGATGACTTCGCCGGTTGAATCCGCCGCCCGGCTGGCGCTTGCAGGCCGGATAAGGCTCGGTGCGCTCGCCGTGGTCTTTTTCGCCGGTTTCGCGCACATCGTGATGGCGTTGCACGACATCCAGGTCGTGGGTTCCGAGCAGTACATCGGCGCGCAAAACGAAGCGACGCTCCGGCGCGTGCGCCTGCCCGCCACGCGCGGGCGCATCCTCGACCGCGGCGGCAGGGTGCTCGCCGGGAGCCGCCCCCGGTACTGCGTGGCGTTCTATCTCGATGAACTGCGCGCCGCCGGCACGTGGAGCAACACCGTGGACCGGGTGATGGAGCAGGTCCGGCGCGTCGGCGGCGCGATAGGGCGCGAGCCGGACATTTCGCGCGGCGACGTGTGGAACCACCTGCGGCTGCGCCGGCCGATTCCGCTCGTGGCCTACCAGGACCTCACGCGGGAGCAGATGGCGCGCCTTGCTGAGTACCCGGAGCCGCTCGCCGGAGTCGATTTTTTCGTGCGCCAGGACCGCGAATATCCGTATGGCGACCTTGCGTGCCACGTGATCGGCTACGTCGGGCGCGACGTGTCGCCGGGCCGCGACACCGACGAGCGCGACGGTCCGGGCGAAGAGGGTGCGGACGCCTTCGACTTCCTTTTGCCGGATCTCGTGGGCCGCTCCGGGGTGGAGCTTGCGTGCGACGCCGCGCTGCGGGGGCGCGGGGGCGCGGAAGTGCTGCGCATCGACGCCGTGGGCTACAAGCGCGAAATCATCCCCGCCGGCGAGCCGAGGCCGGGCGCCGACGTGGTGCTGACGCTCGACGCCGACATGCAGGCTGCGGCCGAGCGCGCCCTCGCCGGCCGCCGCGGCG
>JAFSUV010000192.1 GCA_017450425.1 Kiritimatiellia bacterium | reverse complement strand
GCGCGCACGGCCAGGCGGAACGCCTCCGCCATCTTCGGCGGGTCTCCGGCGGCGGCGACCGCGGTGTTCGCGAGCACCGCGTCGGCGCCGAGCTCGATCGCCTCGGCGGCGTGGGACGGCAGCCCGATCCCGGCATCGACCACGACCGGGACCGCGGCCTGCTCCACGATGATTTCGAGCATGTCGCGCGTCCTCAGGCCGCGATTGGAGCCGATCGGCGCGCCGAGCGGCATGACGGCCGCCGCGCCCGCTTCTTCGCAGCGCTTGGCGAGGACGGGGTCGGCGTTGATGTAGGGCAGCACGACGAGACCCAGTTTCGCGCACTGCTCGACGGCGGAAAGGGTCTCGACCGGGTCGGGCAGAAGGTAGCGCGCGTCGGGGTGTATCTCGAGCTTGACCCAGCCGAAGCCCGCAGCCTTGCCGATCTTGGCTATGCGGACGGCTTCGCCGGCCGTGCGCGCGCCGGAAGTGTTGAGCATCACCTCCACCTTCGAGCGGTCTATGGCCGAAAGGATGTCGTCGGAAGCGGCGTCGCCCTCCCGCACGCGGGAGAGGGCGGCAGTGACGAGTTCCGTGCCGGACGCCTCCAGCGCCGCGCGCATTTCCGCGCGGGAGGCGAATTTGCCCGTGCCGAGGAAAAAGCGGTTCGTGAAAGTGCGGTTGCCTATGACGAGAGGTTTCATGGGATTTTTCCTTGCAAGGGCGGGTCGTGTCGGATGTTCGCGCCGGAAACGGAAGACTGGGCGCGCGGTCATCGAAGAGCCGCAGTGCCGGGCGCGACCGGGAATGCGACGAGACCGAGCGCCACGAAAAACGCCGCGACGGCGAGGCACGCCGCGGCGACGCACCGGGTGCGGCGCGGCGAAGCGGTGCAGAAGAAGATCGCGTCGCGCATGAGCCACGGCTTGGCGATGAAAAACATCCCGCAGACGGCCATGGCGTATGCGGCGGCGATCACGAAGTAGCGGCAGGGCGACGGGTGCCACTGCGCGGCCGACAGGAGCGGAGTCGGCACAAGCACCATCAGCATCCCGGCGGCGCGGCACGAGAGGAGGTCCGGCAGCGCAAAGCAGGTCGCCAAAACCATGCCGACAAGAATGAATTGCAGCGCCGGGAAAAGTTTTTCCGCAGCCGAAGGCGCGAACTCGACGATGAACGACGGCGCCCAGGCCGCGGTCCAGGCGAACGCAATCGCGGAAAAAACGCGCCCCGGCCAGACGGAGCGGGGGAACGCGCGGTAGAGGCGCATCGCGAGCGCCGGCTTCACCGCGCCGGGAAGCGCCAGCGCGGCGGCGACGCCGCCGAGCGCGACCGAAATGCCGGCCAGCGCCGGGAAATCAGGCTTTAGAAACACGACTCCGCCTCCATGCGCGTACGTTCCGTTTGCATCACTCCTGCTCGCTGCGGAGTTCGATCGTGCACGGCCCCTCGTTGACGAGCGACACCCGCATGTCGGCGCCGAAGCGGCCGGTCGCCACGCGGTCTGGCCCCAGCGCCTCGCGCAGACGGGCGCAGTAGCGGTCGTAGAGGGCGCTCGCCGCGGCGGGGTCGCCCGCATCGACGAACGACGGGCGGTTGCCCTTGCGCGTATCGGCGTAGAGCGTGAACTGCGACACCGCAAGGACGGAGCCGCCGGTGTCGGCGATCGAGCGGTTCATCTTGCCGCCTTCGTCCTCGAACACCCGCAGCGCGACCGTCTTGGCGGCAAGCTTGTCGGCGTTTTCGGGCGTGTCGCCGGTGTGGCAACCGACGAGGGCGAGATACCCGGAGCCGACGGCCCCCGCGATCTCGCCCCCGATTTCGATCTTTGCCGAAGAAACTCTCTGCAGAAGTATCTTCAAGACTCGGCCTACTTGTCCTCGGCCTCGATCTTCTCCATGATCTCGTCGGCGATGTCGGCGTTGTGATAGACGTTCTGCACGTCTTCGTTCTCGTCGAGCGCGTCAACGAACTTGAGGATCGATTTGGCCTGCCCCAGGTCGTTCACCGCGACCGTCGTGCCTTCCATCGGCAGATAGACGATTTCGGAAGAGACAGTCGGGACGCCCTTTTCCTCCAGCGCCGTCTCGACGGCCTGGTAGTCGGACGGGGCGGTCGTGATCTCGAAGCCCTCCTCGGT
>JAFSUV010000010.1 GCA_017450425.1 Kiritimatiellia bacterium | reverse complement strand
TTATCCCGATTTTTTCGGGATAAATTGTCCCGAAATCTCACAAACCCATTGAAAATATTGGGGTTCGTGCAAATTGTCAGCGCCCAAAAATCGGTACCGACTTTTCAATAATCGTCATTTTTTTTTGCGAAAAAGCGTGGCCAAAGCCCGTTTTTCGCGTTTTTCGGGGCCGTTGGCACCCATTTTTCTGCCTTCCACCGTCTCCGCACCCCGTTTCCGGCGTTCTGGCGCGGCAGCGCGCCGGACGCAAGGGCATCTGCGCGGGCTTCGGGCCTTTGCCCGGCGCCCGCGCACCTGCAATTGGTCCTTGCGCGCCGCCGACGCGCGGACGCCGTCAGATTTGCGGCCAATGCGCGGCATCGGGCACCGACTGCGCCCTTCCCATTCTGCGGTGTTTTGACCGCGCCGGTCAGACGAACGAGAAAATGAGCTGCCGCTCGCATGAAGCGGCTTCCCGTCCGCGACGACGGCCCGGTGGCCTTCCCGTCAAGAATCGGACCTTCCGCAATCCGAGCAGCGCACGGATGTTTCCAAGAATTGCAACCGCGCCGAGACAGACATTCCTGAAGTTGTCCTTGACCACCTTCACGATTTTTTCGAACGAATCCGTTCCATGCAGCACGAAATGCGTGAAAATGTGGCACAGATAGCACAGGAACAGCAGGTTTTCGAGGCGTTTGAACGTCCTCACGCGGGCCTTCTCAAGTCCGAAGTCCTGCTTCACGCGAAGGAATGAGATCTCGATCTGCCAGCGATTCATGTACAGTTGCGCGGCCTGCTCCGCCCTGTGCGCGAGTTGCGCCGGATCGGAGAACTCGCTTTCAGGAAGTGTCACGTAGAAATACAGGGACTTGCCATTGAAACGGCTTTCCACGAGAAGCAGATTTCGGAATTCGCTCCTCTCGTTCTTTTTCGGCTTGTCGGGATTGTCGATTTGAACGACCATGTGCCGGACGGCGGCCGGCTGCTCGTCGCCGGAAAGACGTTTGAGCCGGATGTTGCGCCAGGGCTTGTCCGAAAGCGCCTGGGCGACATTTTGGCCGGTTCCGGCGACGTCGCGCTTCATGTGGCGGACGCGGATGACCATCCGGTAGGTCTTCTCGATGCACCACCAGATGAAATCCACCGCGTCCGCCTCGCGATCGATCACTCCTATCGGTTTGCTCTCCGTGGCGGTCATGACCGTTGAGATCGCAGTCTTCAAAAGGTCCAGCGGGCCGTGCTTCCCCTTCTGAAGTTTCACGTATACGGGTTTCGGGACAACATTGCAGCTGGGAACGAGGGTAGCGGCCGCAAACAGATGGCCCATGTGCGGTTCGGATCGGCTTCCGTCATGCCCCATTTCCATGCCTTCCATTCCTGCTCCGCCATAGATTTTGCTGATGTCGGAGTTGTCAAAGGCGATTCCGTCGTCCAACTTCACTCCGGACAGAAAACGGTTCTTCATCCATAGATTCAGGGAGGACGTGAAATCCCTTTGCTCCAGCCATTCGGAGCAGCGTTCGCGAAGTTCCTTCGGAGGCTCCAATTCGTCGGGATTCAGGGCTCGCACGATGTCGGAGACAAGCGTGGAGCCGCTGCGGAAGATCCCGAAGAGCAGGGAAAGAGCCGCCTTTTTGAAGGGCTTTTTCTTGGTCTTGTCGCCGAAAACCGAGTCTGCAAAATGACCAAGGGTGACTTCCAGCTCGTTTTGTAGTATGTTTCGCGCCACGACGGAATCCTTTCTGTTTGGTGGTTTGTGACACCGCCGATTATGGCGGAAACCCGGCAAAAAGGATTCCATTTTTTGCAGCATCGCGGGGCGGGCGAACAGCTGCCGCCGGATCGGCGGCGCGCAAGGACCAATTGCAGGTGTGTGCGCGTCGGGCAAACGCCCGACGCGCACACAGATGCTCTTGCGTCCGGCGCGCCGTCATCCGGCGGGGGATTTGGGAGCGGAAAAGGCTGTCTGAAAAAATCGGGATAAGTCTGCTCGGAGGCGGTGTTGAAATGCGCGGCGAAATTTCATATATTCCGGTTTGAGTCGGAAGCCGATTTCCGGCGAAACAGCGCAAAACGAGAAACAAAATGTCAAACAGAATCGTCCTTAACAAGGTTTCGTACCACGGTCCGGGTGCAATCGCCGAAATCCCCGCCATCATCAAGGCACAGGGTTGCAAGAAGGTGCTCGTCGCATCCGACCCCGATCTCGTGAAGTTCGGCGTCACGGCCAAGGTGACGGACACGCTCAAAGCCGCGAAGATCAAATTCGAGCTTTTCAGCGACATCAAGCCGAATCCCACGATCGAAAACGTCAAGGCCGGCGTCGCCGCCTTCAAGAAGGCGAAAGCGGACTCGATCGTCGCCATCGGCGGCGGCTCCTCGATGGACACCGCCAAGGCGATCGGCGTAATCGCGACGAATCCCAAGTTCGCCAGCGTGCGCTCGCTCGAAGGCGTCGCGCCGACGAAGAACGACGCCGTGTTCACAATCGCAGTGCCGACGACGGCCGGAACTGCGGCGGAAGTGACGATCAACTACGTCATCACCGATCGCGCCAAGGACCGCAAGTTCGTGTGCGTTGACATGCACGACATCCCGCTCGTCGCCGTCGTCGATCCCGAGATGATGATGTCGATGCCGAAGGGGCTCTGCGCCAATACGGGCATGGACGCGCTCACGCACGCGATCGAGGGCTTCACGACCAAGGCCGCGTGGGAGATGACGGACATGTTCCACCTCAAGGCCATCGAGCTTATCGCCGCGAACCTGCGCAAGAGCGTGAAGGGCGACCCCGAAGGTCGCAAGCAGATGGCGCTCGCGCAATACGTCGCAGGCATGGGCTTCTCCAACGTCGGTCTCGGCATTGCGCACTCGATGGCGCACCCGCTCTCGGCGTTCTACGACACTCCGCACGGCAAGGCCTGCGCGATTCTTCTGCCGCACGTCCTCAAGTTCAACGCGGAGGATCCGAAGGCCGACCTCAAGAAAGTCGGCGCCCGCTACGCGCAAATCGCCGCCGCGATGGGCGTCAAGGACGGCGCGAAGCTCAAGGGCAAGGCCGCGATCAAGGCCGCCTGCGACGCCGTCTCGAAACTCGGCCGCGACGTCGGCATCCCCGGCGACCTCAAAGGCATCGTGAAGGAGCAGGACATCCCGTTCCTCGCGCACTCCGCATTCGTCGATGCCTGCCGCCCCGGCAATCCGCGCGACGTCACGGAGGAGGAAATCGCCGCTCTCTACAAGAGCCTGATCTAAAAACCGACACGACTTTCAAGGGAAAAACCATGAAAAAGGCAATGACTCTTTCGGCCGCGGTTTTTGCGGTCGCGGTAGCCGGCGGCGCCATTTCGGCGACCGCCGCCGATGCAGTCGCCACCGCGACGCCGGCGGCGGAGCGCACGTTCACCGTCGGTTTCGATGCCGACTTCCCTCCCTACGGTTTCCGCGGGGACGACGGCTCCTTCAAGGGCTTCGATCTGGACCTTGCGCGCGAAGTCTGCCGCCGCAAGGGCTGGAAGTTCGTCGCCAAGCCGATCGAATGGGCGGCAAAGGACACCGAGCTCTCGGCCGGTACGATCGACTGCATCTGGAACGGATTCACGATTTCGCCCGAGCGCAAGGACAAATACACTTGGACTGCGCCGTACGTGCAGAACAAGCAGCTCGTGCTCGTGAAAGCGGCTTCCGGCATCAAGAAGTTCACGGACTTGAAAGGCAAGTCCGTCGCTTCGCAGGACGGCTCTTCCGGTGCAGAAGCGATGGAGGGGAAGATCGCCGAGGCGAAAGCCGCCGATCCGTCGTTCTTCGTCGCCGACTTCAAGAAAGTCCCTGACTACGTGACGACCTACACGATGCTCAAGAGCGGCGCCGTTGACGCCATCGGCATCGACGCGGCCGTCGCGGGCGGCTTCGTCGAAAAGGGCGAAGGCGAGTTTGCGACGCTCGAAGAGCCCCTGATGCTCGAAGAGTACGGCGTCGGCTTCAAGCTCGGCAACACCGCGCTGCGCGACGAAGTGGAGAAAACGCTCCGCGAAATGGTCGCCGACGGCACCGCGGCGAAGATCGTCGCCCACTGGGCCGAAGAGGAGATCGCCCACGGCGGCGACAAGATCGACTTCGTCCTGAAGCCGTAGGACCCGCAGCCGTCGCCGCGCGAGGTGAGCGCCCGTTCCGTCCGCGCCCTGCGGGATCTGAAGCTCGGCGTCAAGAACCTGCTCCTGCACAAGTTGAGGTCGCTCCTCACCATGCTGGGGCTTGTGTTCGGCGCGGGAAGCGTGGTCGCCATGCTTGCCGTGGGCGAAGGGGCGAGCGAGAGCGCCATCGAGCAGATCCGCAGGCTGGGCGCGCGCAACATCATGCTGCGCGCGGCCAAGCCCGAGGAGGAGCGCGGCAGTACGAGCCAGGCGCGGCTCTCGGTTTACGGGCTGCGCTACGCCGATGCGGCAAGAATCGGCGAAACCATGCCCGGCGTACGCCGCGTGGTGCCCGCGAAGCACATCGAGAAAACGGGGCGGCTCGGCAACCGCTCGGAGCCGATGCGCATCGTGGGCACCACGGCGGACTGGTTCGACCTCGTGCGCCGCGAGGTCGTGGCCGGGCGCGTCCTGTCGCCTCGCGACGACGCGACGCGCGCCGCCGTGGCGGTGCTTACGGAATGGGGCGCGCGGCATCTGCTCGCCACCGAGCACGCGATCGGCGAAACGCTCACTCTCGGCGGCTGCGCCTACGAAGTGGTGGGCATCGTGCGGAGCGAAGAGACGGACGGCGCGGGGATGCAGGCGCCGGACTCGCGGGCCGACGCCTACATCCCGCTCTCGACGGCCCGCGAGCGGCACGGGGACTATTTCCTCAAATTGTCGCAGGGGTCGCGCACCAGCGAGCAGGTCGAACTGCACCAGATAATCGTGGAAACCTGCGCCGACGAAGACGTGGAGCCGACGGCGCGGGCGATCGAGAGGTCGCTCCAGACGACGCACCGCAACCGCGACTACGAGGTGTCGGTGCCGCTCGCGCTGCTGCGGCAGGCGCAGGAAACGCGCCGGACGTTTTCGATAGTCCTCGGCTCGATCGCCGGGATCAGCCTCCTCGTGGGCGGCATCGGGATAATGAACATCATGTTGGCGACGGTCACGGAGCGGACGCGCGAAATCGGCATTCGCCGCGCGATCGGGGCCCGCCGCTCGCAGATTGTTTCCCAGTTTCTCGTGGAAGCGCTCGTCCTCTCCTGCACCGGCGGCTCGGCGGGGATCGCGCTGGGCGTCGCCATCCCATGGTGCGTCACGCGCGTTTCCGGCGTGCCGACCACGGTTTCCACGTGGAGCCTTGCGCTTGCGTTCGGCATAAGCGTGGCGACAGGCGTGGTGTTCGGCCTCTACCCCGCAGTCCGGGCTTCGCGCCTCGATCCGATAGTGGCGCTGCGCCACGAGTAGAAAAAAGCGGCAATGCCCTCGGTCAGCCGAAGCGGCTCACCGTGGCGCGGTGCCGGAACGCGGCGAGTTCGGCGGGGTTCCAGCGGCGGAACGCTTCGCGCCATGCTTCGGCGGCGGAGGGATTCGCCTCCGGGGTTTCCCAGGCGCGTGGGCGGGACGTGGCATCGAGCGCGCTCATCGGGGTTTCGCGCTGCACGGGAAGGTATTCGAGCCAATGCACCTCCACGTCGTGGCAGCGACCGTCGCCGCCCCATTTCGACACGACATCGACCCGCTCTTCGGTCCTGAAGCCGTGGGCGACGACCGTGGCGCTCGTTTCGCCGCCGCTTCTCGCATCGACGCGAACCTTGAGCAGGCTCAGCGTGGCGCTGTCGGGGTGGCGGAAATGCTTTTCGCCGAAAGCGTTTGCCGCCGCTTCCAACTCCTGCGGCGCGGCGGCGCGGTCTTCGCCAGTTTTGTAGATGTCATCGTGGGTGCGCGTCTGCTGGTAGAGCGGTACGCACAGCATCGGAGAAAGCGCGAAATACAGGTGTTTGAACCAATCGTTGCAAAAAGAGGTGAATTTTTCGCGGCACTTGGCGAGCTCCCACGAGCGGTAGCGCTCCGGGGAGGTGTCGATGTCCGCCTGCGTGAGATGCGCGGCATCGACGATAGACACCATTTTTTCCTTTCGCAGCGAAAAATCGTCGCCCCAGCCCTGGGCGCGGTCGCGGAGGAGCGTCACCGTCTGCTGCTGCGCGAGCGGCGTGTAAAGCAGCCGGAACTGCACGGGATGGCTGCGATTCGTGGCGTGGAACAGCACCTCGAAGTCGTGGTTCGCCATCATGGTGAACGGATTCGCCGGATCCATCTTGCGCGCCAGCGCTTCGAGCCGCGCCTCCTCCTTTTCCATCGCGCGGCGCGTCGCGCGCTCGGACGGATCCCTGCCGGAGAGCGGTGACGGATCGCGCGAAAAACTCAGATCCGGCGCGGCGGGGTTTCCGAAAATCAGGAATTTCGCGCGCTCGTGAATCGGCAGCGGCTTCGTCACGGTCGCGACGAGCGTTTCGGTGCGCACCACGGTGTGCGACTTGCCGTCCGGCCCCTTTACACGCTCCGTCCAGTGTATGGTGCGGGATCCGGTGTATGTTTTTTCGCCCCATTTTTGCGAAATGGCATCGGCGAGCACGAACGGGCTGCCGGCGATTTCGCCGCTCGCGGTGCCGAGGATCGAACGGCCTCCGAGAACGTTTTCGTCGAGTCCGAACGTATCCGCCAGGTCGCGCAGCCGCCCCACGGAGAACACGGGGTCGATTTCGAGCGCCGGCATCGTCTCGTGCGCGATTTCGGCCGGGATCGACCAGTCGAAAAGCGCGTTGAGCGGCTCCATCTGCCGCCAGGCCTTTTCTGTTTCCTCCGCGACGCTCCGGGCGATGGCGTCGGCTTTCTCCCCGGCCTTTTTCGCGCGTGGCGCGAAAACCCTGCGCCACAAGGAGCCTGACGCCACGATGCAGACCGCGAGCGCGATCCACGCCGCCGCCGGCAAATCCGGCTTTTCGCCGCCGCCTTTTGCGGCCAGAAGCGTCATGCAGGCGCAAATCGCGGCGACCGCGCTCGATGCGAAAAACGCAAATGCGCAGATGCGGGAGGCCGTGCGGAAGCGCGCCAGAACCTTTTTCGCCTTTTCGAGGGAGCCTTCGAGCGCATGGATCGTGGAGCAAAGACCGGCGTTCGCCTCGGCGTCCACGCCGGACTGTGCGAGCAGCGCGTCAAAACGGGCGGCCACGAGGTCGGCATGCTTGTCGCGCAATTCCGACCGCCAGCGCTCAACCGGCTCCCAGACTTGATCAAACGCCGCCAAAAATCGTGCCTCCGGAGATGGCTGCAGCCGTGGCTGCCGCCGCAGGAAACGCTAGAAAAAGGTGCCGCGCGCCTGCTGGCGGGTTTCCGCGGAGGCGGTGAACGGGATGCGCGTCGTGTAGCCGGAACGGGCGGCGACGATCATCTTCGTGGGCCAGCGGAAGATGTCCGCGTTCCACTGCGCGACCGTGTCGTTGTAGAGCGCGCGTGCGGCGGTGATTTCCTTTTGCAGGTAGGCGTTCTGCTGCAAGGCGTCCGCGATGGCGTGGTGCGCCTTGAGCTCCGGATACGCTTCGACCTGCGGGAACAGCCGGCCGAAGGCCTGGTCGATCGCACCGCTGGCGGCGTTGCGCGCGGCGTCCGAAGAAGGCGCGCCGGCGGCGGCAGAGCCGCCGGCGCCGCCGCGGTAGGCGGCGACGGCGGTCATTACGTCCTTGTCAAGGTCCACGGCCTTTTGCACGAGCGGAGCCACGTTTTGCAGGATTTGCACGCGCTGCTCGAGATAGTTGTCGATCTGCGACGCATCCTGCTGGAGCTTTTGCTGAAGCCGTTGCAGGTAGTTCTTCGCGGAAATCTTCATGAAAAGGAATACGAGACCCGGCAGAATCCCGCAAACCCAAAGCGCCACTTCGAAAATCGTCGAACCGACCCCGACTTTCACCGGAATCTGCCTGTCTATCACATGGATGTCGCGCCCGGCGTCGTTGACCGGCCCCGTCATTTCGTCGAGTTCATTCGCCATTGCACTGCTCCCTTGTTGTCGATCCTTGAAGATGGTACCCCAGAGAGGGTTCGAACCTCCGACCCGCAGTTTAGGAAACTGCTGCTCTGTCCAGCTGAGCTACTGGGGTGTGGGAAATCTCTCTGTCTATTGAACGACCGCCGCTGCGGCCTCCTGCGCCGCCTCGGCGGCGGTCTCGGCCGCCTCCGGGGCGGAGAGCGGCAAGATGCAGAGGATCGCGAACACCATCACGAAGATGGCGACGGTCTCGATCACGCCGATGGCGGCGAGGTAGTTCGTGAGACCCTTGCCGGTCTCGGCCTGCGCGTCCGACGCCGCTGCGGCGGCCTGCCCCTGAAACGCGGCCGACGCGCAGATGCCGGCGCCGGCGGTGAGGGCGAGGATCACGGCGGCGAAACCGGCGCCGGGGATCGGATGCTTCGCGACGGAGAGAAGCATCGTCATGAGAATCATCCCGTACAGCGTCTGCGTAAGCGGCGCGCCGACGAAGGTGAAGAGCGTGTAGGGCGCGGGCTTGTTCTGCGCGTAGCACTTTTTCCAGGCGCCGATCGTGGCGCACGCGGCTTTGCCGATTCCGATGGCGGAACCGGCGGCGCTGAGACCGACTACGCCGACGGCGCCGGCGATGCAGAGAGCGGGATCGATGGACATGGCGGTATTGGTTTGTTGTTGCTTCGTTGCCGGAATGCTACCACAAAACGGGAGGTTTTTCCTGCGTTCAGCCGCGAGAAGCGCCTGGAGGCGCTTCCGGCTCCTTTCCGGGGCCGAACGGCGACAGCTCCCGCAGTTTTCCGACTATCCCCGGCATCGCGTTTAGGACGGCATCGATGTCGCTCTCGGTCGTGTAGCGGCTCAGGCTGAACCGAAGCGAGCCGTGCAGCGCCGTGAAAGGCACCCCCATGGCGCGCAACACGTGCGAGGCGTCGAGCGAGCCGGACGTGCACGCCGAGCCGGAGGAAGCGCAAATGCCGGCGTCTCCGAGGTGGTAGAGCATCGCCTCGCCTTCGATCCACGAGAACGAGATGTTGAGCGTGTTCGGGAGGCGGTGCAGGAGCGAGCCGTTGACCCGCGAGTCCGGGATTTCGAGAAGCCCGGCCTGCAGGCGGTCGCGAAGCGCTGCGATGCGCCCGAGGGTGCCGTCGGAAAGTTCGGCGGCCGCAAGTTCGCAGGCTTTTCCGAGCCCTGCGATATACGGCACGTTTTCGGTGCCCGCGCGCCGGCCCTTTTCCTGGTGGCCGCCGAGGAGAAACGGCCGCACCGGAGTGCCGCGGCGGACGAACAGCACGCCGATGCCCTTCGGGGCGTGTATCTTGTGGCCGGAGAAGGAAAGCATGTCGAAAGGCGCGGCGGAGGCTTCGACGGCGGCGACTTTGCCAACGGCCTGGGTCGCGTCGGTGTGGAACACCGCGCCGGCGGCTTTGGCAAGGCGCGCGCATTCCTCGATCGGGAAGATGACGCCGGTTTCGTTGTTGGCCCACATCAGCGTCGCGAGCTTCGGGCCGGGGACGGCCAGCGCTTCGCGGTACGCATCCATGTCGAGAAGGCCGTCGCCGTCCACTCCGACGCGCACCACTCTGTGGCCGCGCTCTTCGAGCGCCTTGCAGGGTTGCAGGACCGCGGGGTGCTCGACCGCGCTCGTGATGACGGTCGTGCGCGGGCCGAGCGCTTCGACAGTGCCGAAAATCGCCTGGTTGTCGCTCTCGCTGCCGCAGCTGGTGAAGATGATTTCGCCGGGATCGCAGTGCAGAAGCGCCGCGACTTTGCCCCGCGCCGTCTCCATGTCCGCATGGACGCGCCCGCCGAACTCGTACATGCTCGAGGCGTTGCCCCACCTGTCGGTGAAGAACGGCATCATTTCCTCCACCACTTCCGGTGCCGGGCGCGTGGTGGCGTTGTTGTCCAGGTAGTGCAGCGTCTTCACGGCAGCGTCTCCACGACAATCGAATCGTCGCCCAGCTCTTCGCGGAGTTTTTTCTGCACGAGTCCGTCCTGCGTGAGGTGCGCCGCCATGCAGCGCGCGCAGTGGCCGAGGAACCGGATCGCGACGCGCGAGCCCTGCACGTCCACGAGCTCCACGTCGCCGCCGTCGAGCGCGAGCGCCGG
>JAFSUV010000191.1 GCA_017450425.1 Kiritimatiellia bacterium | reverse complement strand
TCGGCACCTCGACGAGCCGCGCCGACTGGTGGTTGAGGACGTTCAACGTGTTTTCGCCGAACGTCTCGACGATGCGGCGGGCGAGCACCTTGCCAATGCCCTTGATCAGCCCCGAGGCGAGGTAGCGTTCGATGCCGACGATCGACTTGGGCGCGACGCAGGTGATGTTGTCCGCCTTGAACTACCGCCCGTGCACCTTGTCCGTCACCCACGTGCCCTCGGCGCGCACGTCCTCGCCCTCCCACACCGCCTGGGTCTTGCCGACGACGGTGATTTCGTTGAGCCGCGCGAGTTCGTAGGCGCTGGGCAGCTCGACGTGCAGCACGGTGTAGCCGTTGTCCTCGTTGCGGTAGACGACCGACTTGATCGTGCCCTCAACGGTCTCGGCCGCGGTCGTCCGATCCCTGTCGCTCGTTGTTTTGCCTCCTTGTTGGCCGTTTGCCGCCGTCCCTCTGGCGGTTTCTGATAGTATAGCAAATCGGGCCGACACCCGCAATGCGGGAAAAGTGGACGCCCCGCGGGGAATGCAGAGCCCGCGCGCGGGCCCCGCGGCGAAAAGCCGGGGGATGACCCGCCGGAAATTTGATATACTAACGCCATGCAACCGGTTGAATACATTGAACGCATCACGTGCGAAAAAGTCGCCGAGTCGGTCATGGGCGACGGCGCGCTGCGCTTCGCCTACGAAACCGCGCTCGGCCGCACCCTCTGGCCCGTCCTCTTCGGCTCCAAGGCCGTCTCCGCGCTGATGGGCGCCTACTACGACTCGCGCCTCTCCAAGGGCGCCATCCGCGCGCTCGCCGCCATCCCCGGCTGCCGCGCCGACGAGGCCGAAAAGCCGCTAACCGCCTATCGCTCCTTCAACGACTTCTTCACGCGCCGCCTCAAGCCCGGTGCGCGTCCCCTCGGCGAGCTGTTCGTCAGCCCCGCCGACGGACGGCTGCGCCTCTACCTCGACGCGGCGGCGGACGCCCCCTTCCCGCTCAAGGGCGCGACGAAGACGCTGCGGGCGGTTTGCGGCGGCGACCTGCCCGCGGGCGCGCCGGACGGCACGCGCTTCGACATCGCCGTCATCCGCCTCGCGCCCGTCGACTACCACCGCTTCCACTTCCCCTACGACTGCGTCAAGGCCGCGCCGACCCAGGTCATCCCCGGCGACTACCACTCGGTCAATCCCATTGCGCTCGTCCGCCGCCCCGACGTCTACGCCGACAACGAGCGGCACGTCACGCGCTACGACACCGTCTTCGGCAACATGTGGATCATCGAGGTCGGCGCGTTCGGCGTCGGCACCATCGTGCAGACCGCGCCCGAGCCGCCAGGCGACAAATACCAGCTGCTGCACCGCAAGGGCGACGAAAAGGGCTACTTCAAGTTCGGCGGCTCGACGGTCATCCTCGTCACCGAGGCTGGGAAGGTCAAGTATGACAAGGACCTCGTGCGCCATTCGTCCAACGGCTACGAGGTCCGCGTCTTCTGCGGCGAGCGCATCGCCCGCCCAGTTTTCCAGCGGCGCGTTTCCGGCGCCCCTTCCGCCCTTACTTCGGCGGAAGCTTCAAGCCCGGCTTCAGCAGCGGCGGCTTCGGCGGCAGCTTCAGGCCCGGCTTCATCGCCCCCGGCTTCGGCGGCAGCTTCAGACCCGGCTTGATGCCGCCCGGCGCAGTCGGAAGTTTCAAGCCCGGCTTCAGTCCCGCCGGCATCGGCGGACGCGCACCCGGCTTGATCGGGAGCGTCGGACGCTTCAAGATCGTCGTTGCTTCGGCCGGCGCAGGCGCAGCCGGTTTCGCTTCCTCGACCGGCGGCAGATCCGGGATGTCGTCCACAGGCGGCAGGTCCGCAACTGGCGCCGGTGCCGGAGTCGGGGCAGGGGCCGGCGTCGGGGCCGGAGCAGGAGCTGGTTCCGCCGGCTTCTCCGCGACCGGTTCCGGCAGCTGCACCGTCGACGACTTCTCCTCGTCGACAAACTCGTCCACCGACATCTCGAAGCGGCCGAACTGCAGCTTGTCCTTGACCGCCAGCGCGGTCGCCCCTTCGATCTTGTCGTTGCCGCGGTAGGTGCCGTTGGTGCTGCCGAGGTCCTCGACATACCACGCACCGTCCTTGAAATAAATCTTCGCGTGGTGGCGCGACAGCCCTTCCGCCGCCATCGGCGCAATGGTCGAACCGATTTCGCGGCCGATGGTGATTTCACGCTCCGAGCCGAAACTCAGGCCGATGGGCGCGCCGTTGACGGCGGCAATGAGGTTGATTTTCATGTTGTCACTTGTCTCCGTTGTTTTTCAACTGCCGTAATTATACCACTTTCTTTCAAATCGCGCTACTGGTTTCCGCACCCGATTGAACGCACCGCCGTCTGGTGCGCGCCGCGCTTACGTGCGCACCGCCGGATTGAGGTAGATCGGCAGGGGCTCCGGCTTGAGGATGCCGGGGCACGCCTCGGCGAACCGCCGCAGCCCCTCCGCCGTCGGCGTGCGGCCGCCCGCGTAACGCGCCGCAAACGTCTCTTTCAAGAAGGCGTCGATGCGCGCGGCGTCGGGCGTCACCACGGTCGCGCTAAGCGGCACGCGCAGAGGCAGCTCCTCCGCCGTCGCGAGGACGATGTCGGTGACGAGCCGGAAGCCGTCGAAGAGCGCGACCCAGTAGAGCCCGCGCCGCGCATCGCCCACCACCGCGAGCGGCCCGTCGCCGTCCTCGACGAGCGCGCACGCCGACGGCAGCCCGAGCACCTCGCACCCCGGCGCGCCGAGCGCGTAGC
>JAFSUV010000190.1 GCA_017450425.1 Kiritimatiellia bacterium | reverse complement strand
GCCGTGCCGGCGATTCGGGGTCTTGCGGCGGGCGCTCCCGCGCCCGCCCCTTCCCCCGTCGTCCTGCGCGTCGTCCTCGAACCCGGCGACTTCGAGATATCCAACCAGAAGACCCTCGCCGTGGTGAAGGGCTACACCGGGCGCATGAAAGTGCAGGTCTGGAACTTCGGCGACACGGCCAAGACCGGCACCGTCGAAGTCGCCGGCGCCGCGCTCGCCGGCCTGCCCGCCGAACCCATCGCCCTCGGCCCGCGCGGTTCCCCGCCTGCGGAGTTCGAGTGCGTGCTTGGGCCGGAGGATCGGAGTGATCGGAGCAATCAGATTTCCAGCACCCTTGTCCTGTGGTTCGCCGGGAACGGCGAACGCTCCTCGCGCCTCTCCATGCCGCTCCTCTTCGAGAGGCGCTTCCTCGACACCTGCGACCGCGCCGACCTGTCCTGGCGCGACCCCGCGCTCTGGCGGCGCAACAGCTCCGCCACGCGCGACGCCGTCGTCTTCGACGGGGCCGAGCAGGCGCTGCGCTTCGACGGCGAATGGGACGACGCCTCCATCGATCGCTGGATGTATCCGGAGCTGCCGCTCGCCACTCCCTCAAACGCCATCGCCTCCCTCGCCGGCGCCCGGCGCTTCGCCTTCGAGGTGAAGAGCGTCCAGGACAAGGTGGAGAACGACTTCAAGGTCGCCAACGTCATGCTTGTCTTCGACGACGGCACCGCCTCCGACATCTACCTCTGGTTCGCGCCGCCTACCGGGCAGTGGGAGAAGCGCTACGCGGAGATTCCGGAAGACATCGACCTTGGGCGCGTCAGGGCCATCCGCCACGGCGCGAACCCGATGGGCCAGCGCTGCACCCTCTGGCTGCGCAACCTCGAAATCCTGAAACCGGCTCCAGAATCTTGCGGGATCGAGGACGAAAAAGCAGAATAGGAAAATCATGAAAATTTCGCGGATATTCCGCCCCGAACGTCCTTCGCGGGGCGACACCAACATCAGGCCGCAGCAGCCGATCGACGAAGCATCCTGGATCTGGCGCGCAGGTGCCGACCAGTGGGGCGGCGCGGTGTTTTCCGACACGCGCACCACGCCTGAAGCGCTGGCCCGCATGCCGCAGGCGTTCTGGCGCTTCCGGTGCGACTTCGATGTCGCAGGGGGCATTGGCGCCGGGGATGCGGCCCCTCCCGGCTCGGAACCGCTTGAAATCGATGTCACGGCCGACGAGCGCTACGTGCTGCTGCTCGACGGCGAAGAACTCTCGCGCGGTCCGCATCGCGGCCTCCCGAACCGCTGGCACTACGAAAGCGTCCGCATCGACGGCCTTTCCCCGGGGCCTCACCGCCTCGAAGCCGTGTGCTGGCAACTCGGCGAACACGCTCCGCTCGCGCAGCGCTCCATCCGTGGCGGCTTTGCGCTCAAGGCGTCCGGCGCCTACGACGGAACGCTCACCACCGGCAAGGGCGCGTGGATCGTCGCTCCGCTCGCCAACACCCGCATGACGCACAAGGGCGAATCCCGCGCTTTCGGCATCGGCTCGCAGTGCGAAGTGCGCGGATGCTCCATCCTCGACGAGGAGCCGCCGGCGTCCGAGTGGACTCCGGCGGCGGTTGTGCGCGGCCCCGTATCCTCCTGGGCGGGGCTGCGCACTCAGGGCTGGATGCTTTTTCCGACGCCGCTTCCCGCGATGATGCGCGAGCGCAGGACTTCGGGTCGCTTCGTCGGCGAGTCCGGGGAGCGGTTCCCGCCGTTCGTTGTCCCCGCCCACGCCACCCGCACCTTCCTCTGGGATCTGGGCAACTACTACTGCGCCTACCCGGAGCTGCGCGTCAGCGGCGGCGCAGGGGCGCACGTGCGCTGGGGCTGGGCCGAGTGCCTGACCGGCCCCGACGGCAAAAAAAGCGACCGCGCCGCATTCGAGGGCCTCGACATGCCCCGGCCCGTCGAGGACGCGTTCCTGCCCGACGGCCGCGCGGGCGCCCGCTTCACCACCCCGTGGTGGCGGGCCGGACGCTGGTGCCGCATCGTCGTCGAAACCGCCGGCGAGCCGCTCGCCATCGATTCCGTCGCGCTCATCGAGACCCGCCTTCCCGCCGCGCTCCAGGCCTCGTTCGAGGCGGACGAACCGTTCCTCGCGAAGATGCAGACCGTTTGCGAGCGTTCGCTCCAGATGTGCATGCACGAGATGTTCTTCGACTGCCCCTATTACGAGCAGCAGATGTATCCAGGCGACAGCAGGGTGCAGTATCTCGTGGCGACGCTCTTCGGCGAAACGGGCCGCCGCGCCGTGCGCAACGCCATCGGCCTCTACGACGCCGACCGCCGCGAGAACGGGCAGATTCCGATGAACTGCCCGACGCGCGGAACGCAGGAATCGCTGCCATTCTCCTGCTGCCAGGCGATGATGCTCGGCGACCTCGCCTGGAACCACAACGACCCTGCCACGCTCCGCGCCCTCTTCCCCGGCCTCGTCCACACGCTCCTCGGCATGGAAGCGATGGCGCGCCCGGACTGCCTCCTCGGCGCGACGCCCGGCTGGAACTTCGTCGATTGGGTCGCGGAGTGGCCGAACGGCGTCCCGCCAGACGGCGGATGCGACAGGAGCGAAGCCCCTGCCGAAGACCGCCCCAACTGCGAGATCAACCTCGAATACCTCCATGCGCTCCTCTCCGGCGAAAAGTCCGCCGCGGCGCTTGGCGAAACGGCCCTCGCCGCGCATTTCCTCGACAAGGCCGACCGCCTCCGCGCAGCGATACGCGCCGCATTCTGGTGCGACGACCTCGCGCTCTTCGCCTCCGACACCGCGCACACCGCCTTTTCGCAGCACGCGCAGGCGCTCGCCCTCCTTGCCGGCGTCCCGCCCGCACCGGCCGATGCGCGGCGATGCTTCGAGGCGCTTGTCGCGCCCCCCGTCGCGCTCGCGCGCGGCTCGATCTATTTCCGCCACTACCTGTTCGCCACGTATTTCAAGTTCGGCCGCCCCGACCTCTTCTTCGCGGGCCTCGACTTCTGGCGCGAGTGCATCGAAGAGTGGCATTGCGCCACCGTGCCGGAAATCCCCGATCCCAACTCCCGCAGCGACTGCCACGGCTGGGGCTCGCACCCGCTCTGGCACCTGCACACCGGCGTGGCGGGCGTGCGCAGCGCGGCGCCGTTCTACGCCGCCGTCGAGATCGCGCCGCAGCCTGCGCACCTGCGCCGGATCGCGTCCCGTACGCCCACGCCGCGCGGCGACGTCGCGCTAGACCTCGCCTTCGACGGCAACGGCGGCGTCGCCGGAGCCGTCACGCTTCCGCCCGGCCTTCCCGGCGTTTTCCGCTGGGCCGGCCGCGACATTG
The DNA here is from genome assembly GCA_017450425.1 of Kiritimatiellia bacterium. Classification (GTDB taxonomy): domain Bacteria; phylum Verrucomicrobiota; class Kiritimatiellia; order RFP12; family UBA3636; genus UBA3636. The sequence continues at coordinate 351 of JAFSUV010000190.1, read as the reverse complement.
CGCTCGCGCCGGGCCGCAACGAGATCTAAAGGGGCGTTAAAAACTTTTCTCAAAATTCGGATTTTTTGCAGCGTCTCGGTATAGAATTGAGCCGCGAGGCAACGTCATGCGCAAAAATCCCGAAACCGTTTCCCTTGAAACCGCGAACGCACAGCTGGTGCTGGCGCGTCGCGGCGATGTCTGGACGTGGGCCCACCTCGGCGCGTCCGGTTGCGACCCCGCAGACTGCGCCGCCCTCGCGGCGCTGCGTCCGCCCCGCCACCACCACTGCCCGACAGGCTCGATGGAGACCTATCCGGCATTCGGCTCCGAGCGCGGCCAGTGCGCCGCCGCCCTCGGCAACGCGCGCGG
>JAFSUV010000189.1 GCA_017450425.1 Kiritimatiellia bacterium | reverse complement strand
TGTCGTTCGAAATCCTCACCGTGGTGGCGATGACGTCCGCCACGATGCTCGTCATGTGGCTCGGCGAGCAGATCACCGAGCGCGGCATCGGCAACGGCATGTCGATCATCATCATGGTGAACATCTGCGCCCGGCTGCCCGTCGCGCTCTGGGAAACCGCGCTGAAGTTCCGCTCCGCGCCGGGCCAGCCCGCCGAGTTCTCCATCTTCACGCTCGTATTCCTGCTTGCGCTTGCGTTTGTCGTGTTCGCCGGCACGATCCTGCTCACGGACGGCGTCCGCAAGGTCCCGCTGCACACCGCCCGCGGCTCCGTCGGCGGTCGCGTCGTTGGCGGCCAGAGCACGTACCTGCCGCTCCGCGTGAACTTCGGCGGCGTCATGCCGATCATCTTCGCCGGCCCGATCCTCACCGTCCTCGGCTGGGTGTTTGCGCACTTCGGGCGCGAGCCGGGCGAGGGGGTGCCGGAGTTCTGGTCTCGGTTCGAGTTCATCCGCGCGTTCGGGCGCGCCCTGCGCGACGGGTACTCCAACCCGACTGCGGCGTACCTCGTCTGCTACGCGCTTCTCATCCTGTTCTTCTCGTTTTTCTGGGTCGCCACCCAGTTCAACGCGGTGCGCATTGCGGACGACCTCAAGCGCTCCAACGGCTACGTGCCCGGCATCCGGCCCGGCCTTCCCACCGCGGAGTTTCTCGATTTGACGATGACGCGCGTCACGTTCATCGGCGCCGTGGGCCTCATCCTCATCGCCATCATCCCGTCGCTCCTCACGAAGGAGGGCCGCATTCCGTTCGGCATCGCGTCGTTTTTCGGCGGCACGTCGCTTCTCATCATAGTGGGCGTGGCGCTCGACACGATGCGCCAGATCGAGTCGTATCTCGTCATGCGCTCCTACGACGGCTTCCTCAAGCACGGGCGCATCCGCGGCCGCAACGGCTAGCGCCCCCGCGGCGCCTTACCGACACGGATGCCCCGCAAATCTCCGCGCCACGACCCGTTCGGCGACATGGATTCGCCGGCCTCCGATTCCGCAGGCCGGTCGCCGCCGCCGCCATCCGGGGTCGATTTCCCCGGCGGCGCGCCGCCGCCGCCAAGACCGGTGCGCGCCGAAGAGCCGCCCGGCCTGGTTTCGCGGCTTTGCGGTCTCCCCGTGATGCTCGCCGCGCTTTTTCTCTTCGTTTCCCTGGCGTCGTACCACGCATCGGACGTCCCGTTCCTCAACTCCCCGCCGCCGGCGGTTTCCCACAACTGGATGGGCCTCGGCGGCGCGGTCGTGGCGTGGGCGCAGCTCCAGGTTTTCGGATTCGCCGCCTTCGCGATCCCGGTGGCGGTTTTCGCGGCCGGCCTTGCGATGGCGCTGGGTTTGCGCATGGGGTGGCGGCCGCTCTGGGCGGCGGCGCTTTTGCCGAACCTGAGCGCGGTTTTGGAGCGCATGAACGGCGTTTTCGCGTCCGTCCTGTCCAGCGCGCGCTGGAACCTCGCGCCTGACGCCGGCGGCGGCGCCGGCTGGCTGCTGCACCACCCCGGCTCCGCGCTCGAGCGCTGGACCGGGCCTGTCGGCGAAACGATCATCGGATTTTCGCTTTTCGCGCTGTTCCTCGTGCTGCTCGTCGGTCCGCGTTCGCTGGCAAACCGCTTCCGCGATGCGGCGCAAAGGCGGCGCGAAATCCGAGCAGCGGCGCGCGAAAGGGCGTTTGGCGACGCCTCGGCGGTGGAGGACGACGAAGACCGCCGCGCCGCCGAGCGCGAGGCGAAACGAGCCCAAAAGGCCGCGGCCAAGGCCGAAAAGGAGGCCGCAAGGGAGGCGGCCCGGGCCGAAAAAGAGGCGGCAAGAGCCGAAATGGAGGCCGCGAAGGAGCGTCTGCGCGCCGCACGGGACGAGGCGCGCAAGGCCGAAAAAGCGGAAAAGGCGCGGAAAAAATCCGCCGCCGCTTCGCGCGAAGCGGCCCTTTTCGGGGATGTTGCCGAAGATCCGGAGAGCGGCGGCGACGCCGCGGGCGAAAAAGCCGAAGCGTCGCCGGCGGCACCCGCGCCGG